>JAAUTT010000341.1 GCA_012031335.1 Bacteroidales bacterium
GGTTTAATAATTGGTGTTGGATTTGCCATGTGTATAATCCCAGGAATTTACCTTGGCATTTCACTTTCGATGTTAATCCCTATTATGATCATAGAAAACCAGGGGTTTGGTTACAGTTTTCACGTTCGTTCGATTTAACGCACAAACAATGGTGGTGGACATTTCTGATTATTTTCGTATACATAGTCCTCGTTTTCGTATTTTATATGATAGTATCCATCCCCACATTTCTTTTTGGAATGAAAGACCTTTTCAGTCTTCAGAATCCTGAAGAAATAAATGAAAAGATGTCCAGTTTCCTGATTATTTACAATGCTTTAGCAACAATATCAAGTAGTTTTGTTGCAGTTATACTGCATGTTGCCATTCTTTTTCAATATTTCAATATTGTCGAATTGTACGAAGGTCACACGCTTTCTCATAAAATAGACCAGCTTACCAGGGATGAAGCAACCAGAACCGAATAAACTATTTCTTCTTTTTGTTTCCCTGTTTATCTTTTTTACCAATGCTTCGGGGAAACAAGTGCTTATTATGGATTCCACTGTAGTTCATGAAATTACTGTTCCTCAAAGTATTATTGAAGAATACAGGGCCGACGAGGACTTCCAGTATTCGGATATCGTTATTGCTCCCGGCTTTTTTGACCGGATACTTCGCTGGTTAAGTGAGATTCCCGGAATTCAGTATCTGGTTGGATCTACACCCATTGTTATTTATATAATTCTGGGAATTGCCTTTATAGTATTACTTTTTGTCTTACTGGGAAGTAAGTTTCAGGGAATTTTTATCAGAGAAGGTAATGGCGCGGGTATTAATATAACGGAAAGTGAAATATCCGAGCACATTCAGTTGGATAAACTCCTTGATGAATCCATAAAAAAACGCAATTACAACCTGGCGGTGAGGTATTTATATCTAATACTTCTAAGACAATTGAATCAAAAAAAGCTTATAAAATTACCAACCGGGTAAAACCAATTTCGAATATACCGATGAGCTGACCGACAAAAATATTGTTCCCCAGTTTAAGGTAATAACCCGTAACTATGAATATGCCTGGTACGGACAATTTACCATCGACGAAAATAATTACAGTGAGATATCATCGGAGTTTCAGAGTTTAATAAGGAAGCTGAATGATTAAGAAAATATTAACCATAATATTCTTGGTGGTTTTAATTACATTTTATCTGGTTACTGAACTAACCAGGAAAAAGGCAATTAACTGGGAACAGAACTTTAATGGTGTCAGCAAAGACCCATATGGCTGTTACATACTTCGGAAAACCCTCGAAACCAGCGATTCTTTGCTTTTTATCCGCTCGTCGTGGAAAACACTTTACGAAAGTCTCCCTTCTTTGAAAAGTGGCAAGACCAAAACCCTCCTTATAATTACCGATAAATTTGACGCTGACAGCCTCGATCTCTCCACAGCCTATACTTTTGTCGGGGAGGGAAATAACATTTTCATCTCTTCCTATTCTTTTGGTAAGAGATTTTGCGATTCCCTTAATTTCAAAACAGAATCGGTGAGTATAGCTTCCTTCAAATCGAATACCGATAGCTTCAACCTCACTAATCCTTATTTGCAATTAACTAACAAAGCCACATACCAGGGAATTTCGCCCAACACGTTCGACGAAATAGATACAGCCAACCATACTGTTCTTGGTGCGAATTATCAGAAAAAAGCCAATTACATCAGAATACCTTATGGATCGGGGGCTTTTTACCTTCATACACAACCCCTTGTCTTTACTAACAATCATATTCTAAATTCAAATTCCGAATATCCATTCAGGGCAATATCCTATTTTAAAAATACTGCCTTTATCTGGGACAATTATTATAAACCCAGGAATAGCCTTATTTACAACGAAAGCCGAACACCTTTTCGCTATCTGCTTAGTCAGGATGCATTAAGGGCAGCCCTTTACCTTTCTTTGTTAATCATTTTTATCTATTTCCTTATTGGTAGTAAAAGAAAACAAAGGTTTATACCTGTTTTTCAGCAACCCGAAAACTCGACAGTAAAATTTGTTACAACCATTGCCAGGCTATATCAGGGACAACCCGATTATAAAAAAATGGCTGTCAAAAAATTTATTTACCTAAAGGAAATGGTTCATTCGCGCTATAGCATTAAGTTAGATGAAAATGACGCTCAAACTGCCATACATTTATCTGAAAAAACAGGGTTCCCGCTTGAAAAAATTAAAGAATTATTTTCAATATACAGGCGAATTGAAGCAAGTATCTCCATTGATGATATAACCCTTAGGACCTTCGCAAAACTGGCAGACCAGATTTACGAGCTTGAAAACATAACAATTGTTAAAAATTAATTACGAAATTTTAAACCACATTTACCTGTTCCATCATGTTTGAAACCGAATTGATCTCACAGAATTAAATCTGGCTGCCGACAAAATCCGGCAGGAAATTGGCAAAGTAATCGTTGGTCAGGCCGACCTGGTAAATTTGATGCTCACGGCCATACTTGCTGATGGTCATATCCTCATCGAAGGTGTTCCCGGTGTTGCAAAAACGCTGGCCGCCAAACTAATGGCCCGTTCTCTATCGGTCCGCTTTTCCCGTATTCAGTTTACTCCCGACCTTATGCCGTCGGATGTAACCGGCACCAATGTTTATAATGTTAATACATCGCAGTTTAGCTTCAATAAAGGGCCGGTTTTTTCGAATCTGGTTCTGATTGATGAGATAAACAGGGCTCCGGCCAAGACGCAGTCAGCTTTGTTCGAAGTAATGGAAGAACGGCAGATAACCTCCGATGGTAAAACATATCCTATGGACAAGCCCTTTATTGTGATTGCAACCCAAAACCAATTGAACATGAAGGCACGTACAGGCTACCTGAAGCGCAGCTCGACAGATTTTTATTTAAAATTGAAGTAGACTACCCTAATCTGGCCGAAGAAGAAGAAATATTAAGAAGAACCCAGGAAAGAAAGGGTTCCCGCGAAATAGATGATGTTACCTCTGTAGTTTCTCAGGAAGAAATTATCCGCTACCAGGCTATCGTTAAAGAAATTCGCGCCGACATTTCGGTTCAACAATATATAGCTCAAATAGTAACAAAAACACGAAATAATAACTCGCTATACCTGGGAGCGTCTCCAAGGGCATCGGTTAACATTCTGAATGCAGCCAAGGCATTGGCAGCCATTAACGGTCGCGACTTTATCACTCCGGAAGATGTGCAGTATGTTGTTTACCCGGTATTACAGCACCGTGTAATTCTGACACCCGAAAAAAGAACTCGAGGGCAAAAGTGCAGCAGGTATTATTCGAAATATCGTTCAATCGGTTGAAGTACCCCGATAATTCCGATGAGAAAGTTCTATTCCTCTATATTCTTTAGCCCAAAGTTTTATTGGGTATTTATGGGAATCATCCTGTTGTTTCTCACAGGGTATTTCGTTAACCTGGTTTTTGTGATTGCCAAAATCAGCTTTCTTGCTTTTTTGGTTATTCTGGTAATTGATTTCATTTTACTGTATTTTACAGGAGGACAAATCATTAGCAATCGCGAAACTCCTGAAAAACTCTCGAATGGGGATGTTAACGATGTTTCATTAACCATTACCAACACCTTCAAATTTCCGGTAGAAATTGAAATTATCGATGAACTTCCTGTTCAGTTTCAGGCAAGGGATTTCTCTATTCGCTGTCACTGTAACCCCGGTGAAGAAAAAAACTTTAAATACACATTAAAACCCTTGCAGCGGGGAGAGTATCATTTTGGACTGATAAGAGTTTTCACAGGAACTTTCTTTGGAATGTTTATACGGCGTTTCAGCAGCGAAAGACAGGCTATGGTCAAAGTCTATCCTTCCTTCCTGCAAATGCGCAAATATGAGTTACTTGCCGTTTCGAACCGGCTCGAAGAAATCGGTATTAAAAAAATCCGAAAAATAGGAATTCAAAATGAATTCGATCAGGTAAGAGACTATGTTACCGGCGACGATTACCGCACTATGAACTGGAAAGCTACTGCCCGCAAAGGCAATCTGATGGTAAATCAATATCAGGATGAGAAATCTCAGGAAGTATATTGCCTGATAGATATGGGCAGGGTAATGAAAATGCCATTCGAAGGATTGACCTTGCTCGATTATGCCATAAATGCAAGTCTTGTAATTTCCAACATTGCCCTGAATAAACATGATAAAGCAGGAATTGTACCATTCAGTAACAGAACGGAAACAATGCTTCAGGCCGACCGCAGGCATACTCAAATGAATAAAATACTGGAACTGCTGTATAATCTGGAGACAAATTTTCTGGAGCCGAATTATGAATTATTATATACCCTGGTTCGAAGAAATATCAAACAAAGGTCGCTCCTGGTTCTTTTTACCAATTTCGAAAGTCTGCCTTCGATGCAGCGTATCTTGCCCATGCTGAAAAAGCTTGCACGCAATCACCTGTTGCTAACAGTGTTTTTTCAAAATACCGAGTTAAACAAGCTTCTTTTACCACAGGAACATAAGCTCGAAAATGTGTACAATTCGATTGTTGCCGAAGGTTTTATTTTCGATAAGAAACTAATCGTTAAAGAACTGCAGAAAAATGGTATTCAGGCATTGCTTACCGAACCCAGGAACCTGAATGTTAATGTTATTAATAAATATCTGGAATTTAAATCCATTGGACTGATATAACAAACCTGCAGAATACCTTATTGGGGTGTTTTAAGCATGGTTTTCACCATGCTTAAACGCTGACCTATGCCAGAGATTTTGAATAAAGAAGATCTTTTAAGTTATTCAAAACCTCTTTCCAGCTTTGTTCCGAATGGTTTTTCTTTTCTTCGTTTTCGATCCCATCCTGACTAATCACCAACAAAGTGCCATTGTCCGAGGGTTTTAATTCATAAGTAATATTGGCGTAATTTTCTTCTGTATCGGGAGTGCCGCTAAATGAGCTCCAATAGTTATATACCAGTTTTTTCCCCGGAACTGACTCCAGGATGGTACCTTTATCCTCATAAGCCTGCCCTTCCCATTCTCCGGTAAACTTAACAGGGCTGCCCGCTTTCCAGTCCGATACAGCAGTGGTTCCAAAAAAATACTGCTTAATCATTCCGGGATCTGTAAGCGCTTTCCATACTTCTGCAAGAGAAACATTTAATTCTATCGATTGGTTTACTTCAAGTCCTTTTTTCATTTTGGTCTATTTTTAGTTTTCCAAATGTAATCAGCCCAAAACGGAAGTATTTATATAATCAGGATTAAAAAGTATACAAGAAGTAGTCTTATGTTTTCCGGATAGCTTTTGGCGGATGACCGAATTTTTCCTTAAAAGCTTTACTAAAATGCTGTGGGGATGAATATCCGAGATCGTAAGCAATTTCGGCAATGGACTGCCAGTTTGATTCCAGTCGCTGTTTGGCAATATTTAAACGATAATCCGACAAGTAACCAAATACCGTTGTATTATAAGCCTCTTTGAACCCACGCTTTAATTTATATTCATTAATGCCTGATTTGATAGCCAGCTCGCGTAAACTAGGTGGCATATCCATATGGTCAATCAGGTATTTCCGTACAAATTCGAAACGTTCCAGATCATCTTTCTTCTTTGTATACTGATAACCGGAATTATTAAGACGTGCAAAAGATTCGGCCTGCAATACCAAAAATTTCAAGACATTTTGATAAAAGAAAAGTTTTCTTGATACCTCCCGAAAACCGGCAATAAATTATTTCGTTTATCGCATTCAATAACTGAA
>JAAUTT010000342.1 GCA_012031335.1 Bacteroidales bacterium
GAACCTTAAAATTATAGCTCCAAGAATGCCCCAGAAAAGAACTTGTTTGTAATATTTTTGGCTTACTGCAAAGGAGCTTAATATCATCATGATAACAAAAACGTTATCCATCGACAAGGTATATTCTATAAGGTAACCGGTTAAAAACTCCATTCCCATGTTTTGCCGGTAAATCTCCAGGCTTTCCTGAAAATTGTCAACTTTTAGACTTAAATGCTGGGCATATTTAGCCTGTATGGCAAGTAAATCCTGCATACTGGCAATTCCGTGAAATCTTTCGCCATAATGTAAAATGAAAATATAAAAAAGTAAGGCACAACTAACCCAAACTCCCGTCCATATCAGCGATTCTTTGAACGATATAACATGTTTATTTCTCCCAACTACGGTCAAATCGAAAACTAGTATTCCAATTATTGCAGCACTAAAAACTAATAAAAAAGTATTTCCTGGTTCATCATCATTTAATTTTCCAATACAACAAAAATAGTTAATTAATGTGTGAAAATTGGATGAAATTTTTCCAGACCGATATACCGACGGGATATTTGCTGTATTTATTAAAAAAATGTAAATTTCCCTTTTTAAGACTTGAATTGTTTATAAAACATAAACCTTAACATAAACCAATAAAATGTTTTGGGGTATAAACGAATTTTGAAATATTAAGAAAGGTTTAATAATCAGTATTTAATAACAAAATGAATGCTGTTTTATGATTGGTTCTATTATTGAGTGAAGCATGTGAAAGCCTCAATTGCTGAGTTAAAAAACTATTTAAAACCATTCATATATTATATTCCTTAAGACTTTTATCCCATAAAAATATTTATTTATGAAAAGTTTCACACAACTTGAATTTCAACGTTTGGTAGTAGTTGCCAACCGTTTACCATTTAAGTTTGTTCCCTTAAATGACACCTTTGTTGCAGAGCAGAACTCAGGAGGCCTGGTATCGGCAGTGTTGGCTTTATCAGAAAATAAATTAAGTGCAAATAATAAAGCCAGCGATATTTTATGGATTGGGACGGGTGATATCCCGGAAAAATATGAGAATCCCAAGGGATTCGAACTTGCTAATGTTGAAGTACCTAAATCTCAGTATGATGAGTATTATGAGGGGTTTTCGAACGATACAATTTGGCCGTTGTTTCATTATTTTCCTTCCATCGTTACCTTTAACCAGGTAACCTTTCAATCTTATATGGAGGTAAATAAACTTTTCGCCCATAAAATTAACGAACTTTTACAGCCAAATGATCTTGTGTGGATCCACGATTACCAGCTCATGGCACTTCCAGCCATGATCAGGGAAAATAATCCTGATGCCAACATAGGTTTTTTTCTGCATATACCATTTCCTTCCTACGAAATATTCCGTCTCCTGCCACGCAAATGGAGCGAAGCTATTTTAAAGGGTATCATTGGTGCCGATCTTATTGGATTTCATACCAACGATTATACCCAGCATTTTATTAAATCCGTGAAAAGAACTCTTGGTTACGATTGTACCGGTAATATCATCAATACCGGCGACAGAATTGCCAGGGCTGATGCTTTCCCTATAAGTATTGACTATGATAAGTTTCATAATCAGGACGATCCTAAAATTATAGATGAAAAGCATAATTTACATGAACAGCTTCGTGGAAATAAACTGATTTTTTCGGTGGACCGGCTCGACTATACCAAAGGTATTCTGAAAAGATTATTAGCTTACGAATTTTTCCTGGATAATTACCCTAATTGGCAGGAAAATGTAGTATTCAATATGGTCGTTATTCCTTCGCGCGATAATATCCCACGGTATAAGGATATGAAAAATGAAATTGAAGCAACGGTAGGTCGCATTAACGGCAAGTTCAGCAATCTTTCATGGAGGCCTGTTATTTACCAGTATAAATCCTTGTCGTTTCACGAGCTTTTAGCCTTGTATGCCACCAGCGATGTTGGTTTAATTACACCATTGCGCGATGGTATGAATCTGGTTGCGAAAGAATATATTGCTTCCCAAACAGACAGGGTGGGCATGCTGATTTTAAGTGAAATGGCCGGAGCTTCGGTGGAGTTAACTGAAGCTTTAATTATAAATCCCACCGATATAGAAGAAGTTGCTGAATCAATAAATATTGCACTAGAGATGCCAAAGGACGAAAAGTTGCATAAAATTCAACGTATGCAGCAACGAATCAGGGATTATAATGTTTATACCTGGGCCAACGATTTTTTTAGTCAGGCCAGTAAAATATACAAACAGCAAATGCAGTTACAAGCCAGATATATCGACCCAAAAATAAATGGTAAAATTTCAGAAGCCTATCAGGAAGCCAGTTCCCGCATAATATTTCTCGATTACGATGGAACCCTGATTCCTTTTGCGAAATATCCGGAACAAGCCTTACTAAGCAATGATGCCCGAAAACTTATTACTTCGATGGCCAGTGATGCCCGCAATAAAATAGTGATCATCAGCGGGCGCGATAAATCATTTCTTGAGAATCAGTTTACCGATATGAACCTTACCCTGGTTGCGGAGCATGGATTATTTATTAAACATCCTTATGAAACCTGGAAATCGCTGGTACGATTTGAAACTGGATGGAAGGATAAGGTTTTCCCTGTATTACGGGACTATGTCGATCGTTGTTCCGGTTCATTCATCGAAGAAAAAATGCATCGCTGGTTTGGCATTTCAGGAATGTGGACGAGGATTTTGTTCAGTTGCGTATCCATGGGTTAAAAGACGACCTTTTTGAAATTCTCCGCAACGAACCTAAACTGGTAATGGTTGAAGGTAATAAAATACTGGAAGTTAAAAGCACTGTTTACGACAAAGGTACTGCCGCTTTAAGTCTTATTAACCAGCGTCATTACGAATTTATTATGGCTATAGGGGATGACCGCACCGATGAAGATTTATTTGGTGTATTACCTCCAACTGCTTTTACCATCAAAGTAGGTACAAGCATGAGCCTGGCAAGGTATAATCTCCGTTCGCAAAAATTGGTTTACGATTTTTTTAACACACTTTTGACGACATCCGAAGTAATATAATGTGAAAAGTTTTCTACATCTTGTGGATAAGCTGTGCTGTCCTGAATTGGTAACTATTTGTTTACAAGAGAAATATTTCATGGCATAGTTATATTGGAGATAGGTTTCAATCTAAAAAGAACACCTATGGATAATATACAGGAAAGTACCAAAAAAGAGCCCCAGCAGCAGAAACGACCTGGGTTTGAGGCTGAGATGAGACCTACTCCCGTTTACGATGACAAATCCAAAAAAGGATCGGGAAAACTTTTAAACAAAGTTGCAGTAATTACAGGGGGCGATAGCGGAATCGGAAGGGCAGTGGCCATTTTGTTTGCAAAAGAAGGTGCTGATGTAGCTGTTGTTTATTTAAACGAGCATGAGGATGCCAAAATAACACAGCAGGAGATTCAGAACTATGGCCGTGAATGTCTTCTTATTTCGGGAGACCTTGAGTCGGAAGATTTTTGCAAATCCATAATAGAGAGAGTGATAGACGAGTTTGAAAAGATTGATATTCTTGTTAATAATGCAGCTGTGCAGTTCGAGTGCGAAAAACTCGAAGATATTACAACAGCTCAATTGATTAAAACTTTTACAACCAATATTTATTCGTTCTTTTGGCTCACCAAGGCAGCTCTTCCACACATGAAGCATGGCAGTAATATCATAAACTCCACTTCAGTAACAGCTTACCGTGGAACAAGTCATTTAATTGACTATGCATCCACCAAGGGTGCTATTGTAGCCTTTACGCGCAGTTTGGCCTTAAATCTTATGGACAGAGGTATTCGGGTTAATGCAGTTGCTCCGGGACCTATCTGGACACCTCTCATTACCTCCAGTTTCCAACCCGAAAGAGTTGCTCAGCACGGCGCAGGCGCTCCAATGCAACGCTCGGGTGAACCTGTTGAAGTTGCTCCCAGCTATTTATTCCTTGCCTGCGACGATTCTTCCTATATGTCGGGTCAGGTACTTCATCCCAATGGAGGTGAGGTAATAAACGGATAAACGGTCGTGGCAAAAAGGCCAAATAAAAATTTCGATTTGGCAAAAGAGGTGAAACCCATTCATGGTATTGATTCATGTATTGGTAAAAAAATGACTGTTAACATACAGAACTATTAACCATGGGTTTAAAAGAATACAACGAAAAACGCAATTTCACCCGATCGGCCGAACCAAACGGTGAAACCAAAAGTGGAGAAGGTAAATCGGTATTTGTGGTGCAACGGCACAAAGCTTCGCGGTTGCATTACGATTTTAGAATTGAAGTAAATGGGGTGCTGAAGAGCTGGGCGGTACCCAAAGGACCATCGCTGAATCCTTCCGATAAGCGTCTGGCTATGATGGTTGAAGATCATCCTTACGATTACAAAGACTTTGAAGGAGAAATTCCTGAAGGAAATTACGGGGCAGGTATTGTTGAAATATGGGACAGCGGGTTCTATTCCGATCCCAAAGAACATTCAAAACAGGAATCGGAAAACCTGATTGAAGACGCACTAAGAATGGGAAATATAAAACTGCACCTTTACGGAAACAAACTCAATGGGGAGTTTACACTTGTAAAAACCAGAAACACCGACCAGGAAAATTCATGGTTGCTTATTAAGCACAAAGATAAGTTTGCCGTGACAGAGCACTATAATAGTGAAAATGAAACCGAAGAGAATTCACCTATCAATTTATGGCTTAGAGAAAACAAAAAAAGTACGAAAAAAAAAACAAGCATTACATTCAAAATACCCCACCCGAAAGACTGACTACACACTTTGTTAAACCTATGCTGGCACAACAAGTGCCTAAACCCTTCGATAATCCCGACTGGATTTATGAGATTAAGTGGGATGGTTACCGCGCCATTGCTGAGGTGAATAATGGAAAGGCCGTTCTATATTCAGGTATGCCAATAAGTTCAAGGATTATCAGGTAGTTGTAAATGATTTGGAAAAACTTTCCTTTAATGCCGTTTTAGATGGAGAAATCGTGTTGTTGAACGAAGAAGGAAAGCCCGACTTCGGTCTTTTGCAGGATTATGCAAGTAATAAGCAGTATCAGCTTTGCTATTATATTTTCGACATTCTTTTTCTTGATAATGAGAACTTATGTAACAAAGCATTATGGGAAAGAAAAATGATTTTAAAATCAATATTGCCTGATACTGATGTAATTAAATATACCGACCATATTGAAAAGGAAGGGATTGCCTTCTTCGAAGCGGTTAAAAAACTAAATATGGAGGGTATAATTGCCAAAGACAAAAACAGTTCCTATTTGCCAGGTAAAAGAAGCTCTTCGTGGTTAAAGATAAAGCAACACGGATCGGCTGAAGTTGTGATTGCAGGTTATACCAAACCCACTGGTTCGCGTAAATATTTCGGATCACTTATTTTAGCCAAAACCGATGGTGATAAGTTAACCTATACCGGACATGTTGGTACAGGGTTTAGTGAAAATACACTCGAACAGATATTTAAACTTCTTGAACCCTTGGTTGTAAATGAATCTCCCTTTACTGAAAAATACCATCTAAAACTCCTGTAACCTGGGTAAAACCAAAAATTAAATGCGAAGTTAAATTTTCGGAAATAACCCGTGGAGGCATTATGCGTCATCCGGTTTTGTCGGTATTATCAACGTTAAAACATCATCTATGCAAAAAGTTAATGAAAATTCAGCAATGAATATTGAAAATGACAATCCTGTTATTTTTG
>JAAUTT010000343.1 GCA_012031335.1 Bacteroidales bacterium
AGGATCTTCGTCTTCATTATGATTCTGAAAATAAAAAGCTCACCGGATATTCGGTTAAACCCCTTATTATTGAGAACAGGGCTTTAGGTTATAAAATCATTTTTGAGTTAAAAAATTTTGAACATTACCTAAATAAGGGAATATCCAGGTATAATGGGAGTCCCTACTTTCACCATTTAAATGGTTCTGAGGCGGAACAGGAAGTATGGAATCGTGAAAGGTTAATAACGTATTATGGCTCTCAGATGCATTTTATGAGAACACTCTACAAGGATAACCTGCAGTTAGAAAATATGAATTGTATGAAGAGAATATTGATAAGGCAAACAATGAAAACATTAACAATAAACCGCTGGATGTAAAAGACCTGAGGTTAGCCAAAGGTCCGGACCATATTTTCATTTATTCGCTAAAACCTGTTGTGATTTATTTTGACAAACCTGAACTCAATACGGAACTCAGCAGGCATCACAGCTTCAGGTATAAAAGTATTATAACATTTAAGAATTCATTAAAAGTATTTGAGAACGGTTATTTTGAGGATGGTTATAACATTAACTGGGAAGGGAAAATGAGTAATGAAAGAATGGCCGACATGCTTCCATTCGATTTTCAGCCGGATCATTGGGGATTGGCTGCCATTCAGGTTAAACCGGAAGGGCATATTCTCTTTACGGATACCAGTAAAAACAAGGATATTCCATTTGAAAAAGCTTATCTTCATATGGACAGGACACATTACCAGGCAGGTGAGAATATTTGGTTTAAGGCTTATTTGACAGATGCTGTTTCCCAAAAATTATCTGTAAACAGTAATAACCTGTATGTTGAACTTATTTCACCCGATTTAAAAATAATTGATCGGAAAACACTCAGGATGGAAACTGGTTTGGGAAACGGCGATTTTCGCCTGGCTGATTCAGCCTCTTCGGGGAATTATCAGATCAGAGCTTATACCAATTATATGCGAAACTTTGGTGATCTGTTCTTCTTTACGAAAATGATACATATAGAAAATCAGAACGAAATAACTAATGCTGAAGAGAATCCGAACGAGAATTCAGCTCCTCCGGATATTCAGTTTTTCCCGGAAGGAGGTTTGCTTATTGAAGATGTATGTTCTACAATTGGGGTTAAAGCAGTAAATTCGGACGGATTGGGCTGTAACTTCCATGGGAAGATAATTTCGTCGGAAGGAGATACCGTTGCAAGCTTTAACAGTGGTGATTTTGGTATGGGCAGCTTTTACTTTACACCTGCAAAACAACTAGCATACAGTGCCGAAGGTATTACTGAGAATGGAGTTCATTTTAAAATTCCATTATCAAGTGCAATAGCTAAAGGTTATGTAATGTCGGTATCCGATTGCAGCAATAGTTTCTTTAGAGTAACAGTTAATACTAACCAGGAAACCCTGGAAGAAAATCCGTTAAAGGAGTTATTGATTCAGGCCACTTCTAGTAATTCGTTATGCCTGACAGCTCAGGCTATCATGGACTCAACTTCAATATCTGTTCTGTTACCCAAAAATGATTTCCCGGATGGTATAGCGTGCATTACCTTAAAGGACAATACCGGAATAATATATAGCGAGCGGCTATTTTATGTTCACAAGAAAAATAAGGTACGAGTTAGTGTATTTACTGATAAAACTAATTATTCCCCCAGGGAAAAAGTTAATCTGAAAATTTCAGTCAGGGATACTGCCAACAATCCGGTAACAGCAAGTGTATCAGTTGCTGTTGTTGATGGACAGCAGATAACGGGATGGGAATCAAAACCTGTTATTGCTTCATATTATTATTGCAATCAGAAATCAGAGGAAATATAGAACAGCCCTATTCCTACTTCGACACAACCAACCGAAACAGATTCAAAGCAATGGACAATCTGCTACTAACGCAAGGCTGGCGCAATTATATCTGGAAACAGCTTTCTGATACAAATAAAAACATGAACTATTCAACCGAAAAGGGTATAACAATTTCAGGGCGACTCACAAACAGTTTGGGTAACAACCCCTTAACTAACGTTAATATATCGATGGCTATTTTTGACAACGAAAACCCGATATATAGGTTCACCAATACCGACAGTACCGGTAAATACAGCTTTGAGGCAATAAATTTTACAGGGGTAAAAACAATGGTGATAAGTGCATCCGATAAAAGAAATATGCCAAAAGGAATTATCTCTGTTGATTCAACGTACTATTCTTATCCATCTATAACTGGTTTTTATGATAAGGCATCAAAATACAATGCAGTTGAGGAAACAATAGATAAGGAATTCAGTCAGAAAAAATACAATGTAACCGATACAATCAGGTTAAAGGAAGTTTTGGTTAAGGCTGTTAAACCAAAAATAAAAAAACAATGACACATATTTTCGGATTTATGGTGAACCAGACAAATCATTAACTAGTTACACCGGAAATTTCATCCAGTTATAGAAGTATTCTGGACTATTTGACTGGACGAGTTGCAATGCCTCCGGCCATGAGTTTAATGGAAGAACAAGAGCCGGGCCCTCTGTATTTAGTCGGGTATATACCTGTTGATAAGAAAACATTAAATGCTATCCCGTTTTCTATGGTGGATAAAATTGAAATTTTGAAAAACCCCACTAAATTAGCCATTTATGGTTCAAGAGGTGCATTTGGCGTGATAGTTATTTTGCTAAAAGACGGCAGTGCTTCAAAAAGTTATATTGCACCTGTGTTGTCCAGTTTAAATCGAAACATTTCAGGATATTACCAGGCCCGTAACTTCTATGCTCCCCATTATGATATTCCTGCATCAGAAAATTCCAAACCCGATTTCAGAACCACCATTTTTGGGAACCCAATCTGATCACGGACAGTGAAGGAAATGCCGGTTGTTCTTTTTTCAATCCTGATAATTCAGGTTCAATAAGCGTAGCCGTTGAAGGAATTACTGAAGGAGGAGCCCCGTTGGTAAGCAGGACTGTATATAGTATTAAATAAGTCATTGCTCTTAAAACCAAACTTTTAGTAAATATCTACTTGACAATAGTTTGATTTAAGCCGCAAAGTTTATTTAGCTAAAATAAAAAGCAAACATTCTTTTCGCATCTAAGCCTAAGATCCAGAAAATTTACGTTTTTCCGAACAAAGTATATAAATTAACGCAACCCAGTTCAAATGTTTCCATCTATTATGGGGATCAAATATTTACTATGCTGACAATTTCTCTAAACTAAAACCAAAATGAAAATACTCATTGTATTTATCCTGGCCACCTTTTTTATGAGTTGTCAGAAAGACAAAAAAGATATTGAATATTTATTGCCAACTCCTGAGGGACTGATTGCTTGGGATATTTTGAAAGTGGAGGGAGAAAATTCGATTGATGTTAATGATACCTTAAAGCTTAGTGTTTATTGTCCCCGCACATCCAGTTGTGATTTCGTTACACATTTAATCCCTGATGAACATGGAAACAGAATTCTTGTAAAAGCATTTGGGAATACTCTAAAAAATTCTCCTTGCCTATGGTTTGCTCTCCCCCAAGTAATTCAATATAAAATTGTTTCCACCAAGACAGGCATTTTTTCTTTGGGATTTATAAAAAGAGATGGAACTATAATTAATTTTACTGTCAAAGTAAGTTAGTATTTGATAAACTTGGATAAGCGAGCTTGAAGTAATGTAATTGTTTAAACCTATATCATTATTCCTTTTCTTTTAATATTCAAATATGATATTTACTGCATGAAGACTATAAAACAAACCCTGCTGATTGGCGCATTTTTAATATTGGCTGTTCATTGCAAGGAAGAGGATTGTGGCTGTACCGGAGAACCTTTTGATCAAATGAAATCGAAAGAAGTATTTCTGAGGAATGATTCTGAAATTCCGGTTGTAGTTACTTAAAAATCAACACTTTACATTATTTGCAATAAAGAAATAATACCAGATAAACTATTAGATTCTTTAGCCAGTATTCCAACCTCAAGTGTAAAAGTTATTATCGATGCAGACCTTTATAAGGAATGTGTAAGTGGCAGAAGAGTATTAGGTCCTTATGCGAGGATTAAGACATTTCATATACTTAAATAGTTTTTATGATGATCAGAAATTCAGTGATTTGCCTGATAATTATATTTTGTTACTATTCCTGCCGAAAAGAAACTACTTATCAAATGCAAATCTTTATAAAGAATTGTACGGCTGGTAAATTAAAGGTAACACTATTCCCGAAATCAAATTTTATGCATGGGGATTTATATGATTTTTGCGATTTTGGTGGTGGATTCAGGGATACTACATTTGAAATTGATATAAATGTATCAATATTGTCTTTACATTTCCGGTAATTTGAATCAAAAGCCCAGTGCTTTTAACCTCCTTGGTTTTTGATAGTATTTTGGTTAAACCTCACAATGATATAAGAACTATAAAATTTTCGGGTAATGAAGTTACAGGATATTCGGATAATCTATTTGAAGTTAATTCTGTTTGGGATTATGAAAAATTGAACTATTCTGAGCATACAAGTTTTTCCACGCACCCTATTGAATCGCACGATTATATTTTTGTTATTGAAAAGTAACTATTCTTCTATTGTCAGGTTCTCTTAAAACTTTTACAAACAGTCATTTATTTTAACTTGCAAAATCTCAATCCTTATGTGAGAAACCAGTTTTATAAATAGTCCTTAGTCGGGATTTATACTTATTTCTTGATAATGTTTGTTTTTGCCAACGCCTAATCCTTAATTATTCTGGTATATAGTATTTTAACTTTTTAAATGGCTAAAATATAATCCAACACTGATTTATAATGAATAAAATTCAAAGGATAAGGTACAAATTCATAAACCCTATCCTGCATTATCTTATTTCGGCATATAATCTTCTTAACAGGGCTATTGAGTTATCAGGAGTATCCCAACACTTCCATCAGTTTCTCATTCAGTTTTCTGTTCTTTCCTTTATAAGGGTGACAATGGATGTGGATGGCCGGATTGAAATTAAGCTCAATGATAGCATAATTCTCCGGAGTAGCTTCCTGAGTATGATCCTTAATAATCATATCCAGTCCTGTAATCTGCACCTGTAAGGCTTTGGCTGCCTGTACGGCTATTTGCTTGTACGAGTCGGGTATATCGTCGGTAAAGTCGATGCTGTCGCCGCCTGTACTGATGTTTGAATTTTCGCGCAGAAATACAATTTCACCTTCCGATGGAATGTATTCGAAATCCTTTTGCTGAGAGGCGAGAAACATGCTTTCGGCTTCGTCCGTCTGAATCTTTTCCAGTGGAGTTCTGTATCCTTTTCCGCGCAGGGGATCCAGATTTTTACGATGAACGAGTTCCTTTATGCTGGATTTTCCGTCGCCTGTTACATTAGCAGGTACGCGGTGCAGGATACCCACCACTTCATCGCCTATCACAAATACCCGGAACTCCTTGCCTTCAATAAATTCTTCGATCAGAATAGTTGTGTCGTATCCAAAAGCAATGTCGATGGCACGGTTGAATACATTCTCGTCTGTATTTTCCTTTAGAATTGTAATTCCCAGGCCAAAATTGGTTTGATTGGGTTTTATAACCACCGGTTTGTTTTTGAAGACCCAAAAGTCGGCTTTCGCATTACCGGCATCGGTATATTCAGCACCTTCGGGCACGCGAATAACTGCCTCCCGAAGTATTCTCTTGGTAACAAGTTTGTTTTCCATTGCCAGTATACTGGCATAATTGTCCAGCGATGTT
>JAAUTT010000344.1 GCA_012031335.1 Bacteroidales bacterium
TTATTCAATATTTAAAAACTTGTGTATAAATTAACTTAATATTTATCACCTTGAAAATTAAGAAAATTTTAGTTACCCAACCTCAGCCTACAGAATCGGAAAAATCACCGTATTTTGATCTGGCAGAGAAAAACAACCTGAAGATAGATTTCAGGCCATTTTGCCATGTAGAAGGTGTTTCTTCAAAAGAATTCAGGCAGTACAGAGTGGATATTTTATCCCATACTGCAGTTATCTTTTCCAGCAAAACAGCCATTGACCACTTCTTTAGGATTTGTGAGGAAATGCGCATAGCTATTCCGGATACGATGAAGTATTTTTGCAACTCCGAATCAACAGCCTTTTATTTGCAAAAGTATATCGTATACCGCAAACGAAAAATTTTCTACGGCATTGGTAATGTAACTGATATGACTGAGCTTTTTTTAAAGCACAAGGAGGATAAATATTTACTTCCTGTTTCAGATCTAATCAAACAGGATATTACCAAATACCTTGATAAACTTAAGATTAAACACACAAGGGTTATTTTTACAAGAATGTAAGCAGCAATTTATCAGATCTGTCTGCCATCAATTATGATATAATGGTGTTTTATAGTCCTTCGGGAATTAAAGCTCTTTTTGAAAATTTCCCAAACTTTGAACAAAATGAAATTAAAATTGCAAGTTTTGGTGATGCCACTGCCAAAGCTATAAAAGAAGCAGGGTTACGTCTAGATATTCAGGCGCCTATGCCTCAGGCTCCATCAATGACAATGGCTTTGGAACAATTCATAAAAGACTTCAACAGAAACGAAAACAAAAGTGAAGTTAAACCTGAAAAACCCAATGGTAAACTTGTAAAATAAAATTAATTTGTATCCAAAAGCCTTTTTGTCAGCATCATCCAATTTTTCTTTAAAAAAATCGGAGCGTTTATGCAGCAAAAAGGCTTTTGAATTTTTATTTGCCGAAGGTAAGTCGGTCTATGCTGTTCCGCTTAAACTAATTTTTGTACTGGCACCAAGTCGATCCGAATCCTTATCTCAGGTTGCATTTGGAGTTAGCAAGAAAAATTTTAAACGCGCCAATAAAAGGAATAAAATAAAAAGGTTGCTTCGCGAAGCTTATCGAAAACACAAATTAAGTCCCATGGAAGGATTTAACCTTTACCTGATGATTATTTATACATCTAAAGATATACTATCTCTTTCACAGATAGAAAACTCCATGTTAAAAGGATTAAATGAAATAAAGAAAAGACTTGAAAAAACTGTTTAGTTATCCTTTTATTCTTTTGGTACGTATTTATCAGTACACCTTATCTCCATTTCTTGGGGGTCGTTGCCGCTATGTGCCCAGCTGCTCGGAATATTCCATTGAAGCTTATAAAAAACATGGTCCATTTAAAGGAACATACCTCTCAGTTAAAAGAATACTGAGCTGCCATCCCTGGGGTGGACATGGATATGACCCCGTTCCCTGATTAATTCATAATTTCGAATTTCTTTACCAGGATATATCCATTCTGGTCAATTATTGTTATCCGGTGAAACCCGGTGCCAGGGTTGATGGCTATCTGATGAAAACAGAAGTTTCTGTTAAGAATTCATCATCCACATGCCAGTAAAGATGTGCATCAGGATTACGATGGGCAACCTCAATAACTAGACTACCTTTAGAGCCATCAAGTTCCTTTGGAATAAAAATTTTGGATACATCGGCCGGGTAAACTATTTCCATGGGTAATAAATCATCCTCTCCGCAATTGGGCATTACCGGAGGTAAAGTTTTATAAAAGGGATTCCTTTTTTTAAAATACCATTCCTGAGCAGGTGGAAGAATAAAAAAGGGAAGAGAGATCATGTCGGTTACATTTTTACAGGAGTTTGTAATTCTGAATTTTTGTCGGAAGTAACATGAATTAACTGATGATATGGACAAACTGAGGTTCGGGTGCTATTCTCCGAAGAAAATATAGTGTCCGTTTCAGGGCAAAATCTCCCGGCTTTAAAACCGCTATGTTTACAAACTTCAACTTTAATTAATGCATCGTAAGGAACATTAAACCAAGATGTTTTTGGAAGCGAAGAAAACAAATTAAACATGAGTGGTGCTGCTGCATTAATTCCTGTTAGTCCGGGCCGTCCTTCACCTCCTGCATTACCAACCCAAACTCCTACAACATATTCTGGTGTAGTTCCAACAGCCCATGCATCGCGAAAACCATAACTGGTCCCTGTCTTCCAACCGATTTTTCTCGCAGATCCTAAATTTTTCCAGTTGGTATCCTCCTCCGGACGATTAACTTCCAGCAATGCATCAACATCAGGTAAATACTACCAGCATCAAAATTCGACGGAACATCCGACATTTCCGGTTTACTCTTTTTCTTTATCAGAAATGAAGGTGATTCTGTTTCATTGTTAAAATACTTTTGACTATCATAAAATGATTTAAAATATTTGCCAGGTTAGCATAAATGCCCGAAATATCAAAGAGGGTTCCTTCTGCTCCACCAACTACAAGGGTTAAACCATAGCGTTCCGGACCATAATTCAACGTACTCATACCCAGTTTTTTTAATGTATAATGAAATTTTTCAACACCAAAGCTTTGTAACATCCTGACTACAGGAATATTTAATGATCGCGATAAAGCTTGTTTCGCAGGAACAGCTCCATGATAAGTTTCATCATAATTATCGGGATTAAAGCCAGAAATTCGAGTTGGTATATCTGGCACAAGTGTAGTGGGTAGTATTTTCCCTTCCTGCAACATAGAAGCGTATAACAGTGGTTTTATAATACTTCCTGTACTGCGGGGCGATTTAACAATATCAACATCGGGGCTGTCAGATATTCTTCCAAAACTGCTATTACCTATATATGCCAGGATATTATTGGTCTTAACATCAATAATAATAGCAGCAATATTATTTATTCTGTTAATTTCAAGTATATTATGGTATTCTTTGGCAATTCTTTGGCTATTTTCCTGGAGGTGTTTATCTATACTTGTAATTACATTTCCACTTTTTCCTCTGGCAAAATAATCAACCACGTGTGAAGCATCAGAAGGCAGTAGAGAAGGTTTTCAGGAATTGTTTCAAGTAAGGCCGATTGGTAAACATCTTTATCAATAATCTTGTTGTTATACAATTTTAATAACAAACGATTACGTTTTAAAGTAAGTAATGATCGGTTCCTGCCAGGGTGTATGAGTGCGGGAGAATTTGGCAAAACGGCCAAAGTAGAAGCTTCGGCCCAAGACAATTGTTTGCTTGATCTTCCGAAATAACGCCACGATGCAGCTTCGATTCCTACAACATTCCCTCCAAAGGGAGCGTGTGCCAGGTATTTTTTTAAAATTTCCTTTTTCGAATAATGCAATTCAACACGGGTCGAAAGCACCATTTCATATATTTTTTCCCATACAGTTCTTCTTGCTGTATTACGATGCAACCGACAAAGTTGCATTGTTATAGTACTTCCGCCTCTTATTACTTCACCCCTTTTTATATTTATCAAACTTGCTTTTAAAAGCGATACCGGGTTAAACCCCGATGGTAATGAAAATACTCATCTTCAAACTGAATCAAACACTTTTCAACTTTTTCTGACAGAAAAGAATCCTCGGGAAAACGCCATTGCTGATCTTCAGCTAACCTTGCTCCCAAAAGTTCACCATTCCGGTCATAAACAACTGTAGAGAAAGGTTTTACGAACCATCGTGACGGAAGAAGTAAAAAAATGTAAGCTAAAAATATAATAAGCAGAATATATTTTAGCCTACATTTTTTCCAAACCTTTTTTATAGTTGGAATGGAGTTTATTCTATTTCTATCCATTTACCAACCGAAAGTGCATTTACTTTTGATTCATACATAGCCTCGCAATAAACTCCCGGGAAATAAAAACGCCCGGTGTAGGATGCATTGAGCCGCACTTTAAAGGTTTTGGTTTCGCCTCTTTCCAGACCAAAATATGTTAAAATACGATCGTCGCGTATATCCATATAATCGTATGTACTAACACCTGAGGTTGCCATTTCGAGTAATCGTGTATTAATAATTTCACAACCCGACGGAACGATTTGTGTTAATGCCAAATCTTTATAATTCCCCAGCTGACCGGTATTTTTTACCGAAACTTCCATTATAAAATCTTTCCCCTGATCCAAATTTTCAATATTTATGGAATTTCCATCTATGTCGGTATAACTTACACTCATTTGAAGATTATTTTCGAATCCATTATCGGGTCCCGATTCAGGTATTCCTTCAGCAATAACTTTTACAAACAATGTTCCTTTACCCGAATTAGTAATATTAATATTCCCGCTTAAGTTTTGTGTACTTAAATTGATTTGTTTCACAGGCAGAGTCGATTTAACCGACGATGATCCATTTCCGGAATAAGAACAGGAAATAGGACCTCCGAGATTCAGTTCTTCAACTGCTTTGCCAATAGCATACAAGCAATAAGCAGTACTTTGAGTACTTAACCAATTATCGCCGCTAAGCACATTAGCAATCTTTTCATAAAGGTGAATGCAGCTGTTTTATCATTCATTAAAATATATGTTTCAAGAATCATAGCCCAGTCTCTCTCCTGTGAACCATACGTATAATTAAATCCGCTATAGGGTTTGATATCGTTGCCTGCCTTTACTATAATTTGTCTGGCAAATTCGGGCTGACCAGCTAAACCATATGCTGCAGCCAATCTCCATAACGCTTGTACGGATAAGCCCTTCAACTCCTTCATCCTGTTCATGGCTCCCAAATCAGGTTCACCGGCAAGTGCAAGCGTATACAACCGGTAAGCCTGAACCAGATCGGATTGGTAATAATAATCAATTCCCTGTGCGGGTAATGACCAGTTTCGTGCTTCTTTTTTCTGAAATTTTAACCAGCTTTTTAGAAATCCCGATGGTAACTCGTATCCCTTTTCTTTTGCTACAAGCATAAAATGTCCAACGTAAGAAGTTGCCCATTGGTTAGCATCAGGAGATCCCGGCCAGTAAGCCATTGCCCCCTCGGGAAGTTGCATTGTATTTAACCGCTGAATAGCGGCATTTACATTTTCTTTAATCCGTTTCTTTTGCAAGATCATCGAGTTCTGTAAACTTATCCAGAAATAGTTGAGGAAATGCCCCTGAAGTGGTTTGTTCGGCACAACCATGCGGATAGGATATAAGATAACCAAGTCTGCGGGAGAGATCAATGGCCGGTATAGATGAAATTTCAAGCGTTGCCTTGTTGGTACCTTCCATTCCCGGTAAAGTATAAGGTATTGATCCGGTTTTTCCTGCATCAACCAATGCTTCAAAATACTTTGTTATTTTTGGATTTGGATTTCTCACATCAATTTCAACCTCGAACTGATCAGTTTCAGATCCACTGCGGGCTATCACCTTTACTTTCCCGACTCCAAGCTTAGATAGAACCTTAAGATTAAATGATACATCGCTTTCTCCAGGTTTACTGAAACTTACTCTTTTGGTTTTTCATCATCTATCTTAAAGAATGAATTTGTTTGAACTTCTAATGTTACATCCTTAACTTTTGAATCCATGGCAAAATGGATACAGGAAGAGCAACATTTTCTCCCGGTCCAACCACACGTGGCAAAGTTGCCAATATCATAAGCGGTTTTCTAACAGCAATTACCTTGTCGGTATTACCAAAAGCATTATTGCCGTTACCGGCTACAACCATTACTTTTACTGATCCAATATAAGGTGGCAAT
>JAAUTT010000345.1 GCA_012031335.1 Bacteroidales bacterium
GGACAGTGTGCCGTAGTGAACTGGACGAACAGCAGCGAGGTCCTTGGCAACCTGATTCACAAGGCGATTGGACGGCATACACAGCTTACGCGCTAACCTCATCATCTTCTTTTACCTCAACTTTGGATTGGTTTTGCCTAGGAAGAAACACACCTGAAAGTAAAAAAGAAAAGACCCGGCCAGTGGTAAAATATTGATGCAAACGGGCAATTTGTACAGTCTGTTATCTCCGGACATTTGGGAGGAGCCAATGATCTGGCTAATGAAATATCCCGATTGTTAGGAGCAACTCCGATAATCACCACTGTAAGCGATACTTCCGGTATATGGTCGCTCGATTTACTGCCCGAACGCTTTAACTGGAAAATAGAGTGTGCCGGAAAACTTACCAAGTGCATAGCCGATTTTGTAAATGGAAATAAAACCGCACTCTTGCTCGAAACCCGCGATAAGGGAACACTTTATCTGGAATCGTCATTACCAGAATATGTCGATTGCTTTAAACATATCGACCAACTAAAACCAGACAATTATGAACTAATTATTGCTGTTACTCCTTTCTTACATAATTTTGGGGTAAACACCATTTTTACCGACCGCCGGTTATTCATCTGGGAGTGGGCAGTCAGAAAGGCATTTATGCCGAAAGTTTTGAAAAAGAATTGGACGCAGTTCTTCAGGAAAATAAAATTTCCCGGTTATCGGTTTGCAGTTTGTCTACCGTAACACTGAAAAAGGACGAACAGGCATTTATCAAACTTGCTCAAAAATGGAATGTCCCGCTCGAATGCTACGATGAAGAAACGCTCGCGCAATACGATGTTCCCAATCCTTCGGAAAAGGTTAACCAGGTAACCGGAACATATAGCGTTTGTGAAGCCTCGGCCATGCACAGTTCGGGAAATGGTTTGCTTGCAGGAAAGATAAAACGAAAAGCAGAAGAACATTTTTTTACGGTGGCAATAGCCTTTAACCGTACAAATGAGCGCAAGGGCTACGTTGAGTTTGTGGGTGCTGGCCCTGGCGATCCTGAGCTGGTTTCGGTACGCGGAAAACGATTGCTCCAAACAGCCGATTACATTCTGTATGCCGGAAGCCTCGTTCCCAAAGAACTTACGCACTATGCCAAACCCGGTTGTGTGGTAGAAAGTTCAGCTTCAATGGATTTGGAAACCCAGCTTGCAAGCATGAAAGCCTATTACAACCAGGGTTTGCTTGTTGTTCGGCTCCATACCGGCGACCCCTGCATTTATGGAGCTATTCAGGAGCAAATGGCCATTATGGACGAATGGGGCTGGAATTACAGCATTACCCCCGGCATTTCTTCATTTCAGGCAGCCGCAGCTGCATTAAGGTCGCAATTTACTATTCCCGAAGAAGTGCAAACCATTATTCTTACCCGTGGCGAAGGCCGCACGCCTATGCCAGAAAGGGAGCAGTTGCATAAACTGGCGCAATCGCAAAGTACCATGTGCATTTACCTGAGCGCTTCCATTGCACCCAAAATACAGGACGAACTGCTGGTTCACTATCCTTCCGACACGCCGGTAGCCATTTGTTACAAACTCACCTGGAAAGACGAACGCATTTATCGCTGCATACTGAAAGAACTAGCCCAAACTGTAGAAGAAAACAAACTTTCCATGACTACCCTGATTGTAGTGGGTAAAGCTATTGATAACCGGCATGGAGTGTCGAAGCTCTACAACCATGGATTTGAACATGCTTTCAGAAAGGAAAACAAAAAAATGATCCTCGTTTTTGGAGGTACTACTGAAGGCAAAGAAGTTGCTGAACTGCTCGATTTTTTAAACGAGCCGTATTACTATTCCACTAAAACCAAAGTTTCCACCGAAGTTAAGGGTAAACGAATTTCCGGGACTATGGAACAGGAGCAAATGATAGCATTTTGCAAGTATAATGCTATACGGTTAATAATTGATGCAGCCCATCCCTTTGCTATTCAACTGCACGAAAATATATTCCATGCTTCAGTAACTACAGAAATACCTGTAATCCGGTTTGAAAGAAATTATCCTGCCATTTCAGCAAGTCCGCTAATAAGGATTTTTTCGTCCTTCCCTGAAATGGTTGAAGCATTGCAAAACAGTTCGTTCCAAAATATCCTGGCTTTAACAGGCGTACAAACCATTCCGTGGTTTAAAAGTTTGAAGCCCCCAATTCATTGCTATTTCAGAATATTGGATTCGGAGCAAAGTATCCAGATGGCTCGTTCCTTTGGTGTACGCGATAACTTTATTGTACCGGCACAGCCAACAGCAATGATAATGAGCTAATCGCTTTAGTGAAACAAACCAAAGCAGAAGTAATACTTACTAAAGAAAGCGGCAATTCCGGTTTTTTCCCGGCAAAAGTTGACGCCTCTGAAAAATTAAATATTCCGTTATGGTTGGTAGCAAGGCCTGTTCTTCCACAATTTACCTATACAATTTCTTCGTCAAAGGAGCTTTTGCAAACGATTTACCTGCTAAAGAAAACGATCCTAAAATCAGGAACGGAATTACGCAGTGGTTTCACTACAGGGACTTGTGTTACAGCCTGCGCAAAAGCTTGTTTCTTGGCCATAGCCGAACAAAAATTTCCATCTGAGGTAAGTGTTCAGCTACCGGATGGAAGTTCTCCTGCTTTTAAAATATTCCCCGAAGAACTTAGCACGGACAACGCATCGTGCATTGTTATAAAAGATGCCGGCGACGACCCCGATGTTACCCACGGGAAAGAAATTGGGTGCAGGCTTCGGATGGTAACCCAACCAGGTTTCAGGTTTGTCCGGGGCAAAGGCATTGGTGTGGTAACAATGCCCGGCTTGCAAGTTAAAGTTGGAGAACCGGCCATTAAT
Source organism: Bacteroidales bacterium (assembly GCA_012031335.1). The sequence goes on from JAAUTT010000345.1 coordinate 2,861, forward strand.
CCCGTACCGCGCAAAATGATTACAGATATGCTGGAAAGTTTGTCCGCACTCTATGAAATAGACTGTGGTTTTGAAGTGGAGCCCTTTGTCCCTGAAGGTGAAGAACTGGCGAAACAAACGTTTAATCCGAGAGTCGGAGTTATTGGGGGGATTTCCATCATTGGTACTTCGGGAAAGGTAATTCCTTATTCGAACGAAGCGTTTTTGACGACCATTCGTTATCAGTTATCGGTAGCGCGTGAAAATGGTTTGAACGAAATTGTGCTTACTGCCGGGAAAAGGAGTGAAAACACGCTTAAGCCTTATTTTGCACATTTGCCCGAAATAGCCTACATCCATTATGGCAATTCAATTGGGGGAACATTGCAAATGGCTGCAAATGAAGGCTTTAATAAGATAAACCTAGGCCTGATGCTGGGAAAAGCCGTTAAACTTGCTGAAGGGCATTTGGATACACACAGCCATAAAGTGAGCATGAATATCGGTTTCATAATGCAGGTAGCAAGAGAATGTAATTATCCGGAAGAAACGATTCAGGAATTGACCCAACAAACCCTGGCCAATGCCATTCCTTCGATCATTCCGTTTTCTTCCAAAGAACCATTCTATAAAAGCATTGCACTCAGTTGTTTCCAGGTATGTAAGGGGCAACTTAAAGATGATACAACTTTCAGGCTATACCTTATTAGTGATAAGGATGAAATAGTTATTGTTGGTAAATGAAAAAATCCCCTGAACTATTTCAGCTTACAATGAAAAGTTCAGGGGATGAAAACCCAATGAATAATTATTGCACTATTCCCCTAAATGTTCATTCCACGATTCTGCATTGGGGGCTGCTTCTTGCATGTGTTTCAACCAGATGGCACGAATAGCTTTATGGTCGCCTAATCCGATTACATTAAATGATGCCGGATCGGTAACTGTTCCTTCGGAACTTATAGAAAACCCAAGCTTTTGTAATTTTAGTTTCCAGCTAAATCCGGCTTCCCAATCATCTTCATCCGGATTCACATCGACCATAGTCTGACCTTCTTCCAAATCGCCCAACAAATCATTTTGAGCATGATCTCCGGCAATTGACATGAGCGGGGATAAATTAACAACAACCTGACTATAGGTTTTTCCGTTTTTTGCAGCAAAGGCTTTGATTCCATCGCGTACGTGTGAAAACATTTTGTCGCCCCAATCCACCGTTCCCACAAATATATTTTGCTTACCACTTAAGGTTTGTAGTTTGGCTTCCAGCAGATCGTATTTCTCATTGGCATGATTGTATTCCGAATCAGGGTTGCCATGACCCATTAGTGCTACAACTTCGCCTTTATCGAGGCGGGATTTGTAATAAGTGTAAAGCACATTTGCTAAAGCTTCCACATCCTCCTCCGATTCTAACAAACAGGCGCTTTTGGCAACTTTAACATTCGCAAAAGGAATCATAAAGTTCTTTTTTACATCGGTATTCATCAAACTCAGATACTCTTCGCCGGGGATAACATGTAATGATTGAACATAAACAGTTGAATAACCAGCTTCACCAATGGCCTTGAGCCATAAATCGGGTTGGGCAAAAGCTTCCCCGATTTTTGCATACACACGCGAAACAATGGTTCGTGAGGTAAACGATACATAAATGTCGGCATTGGGAAATGCTTTCTGGTAATCGGCCACAATACTGTCGTAGGTGACTTGAGGCTGTTCGTAAGTGCTTCCAAACGAGCAGAGCAGCAGGGCAATGTCGTGCTTTTTTGCGATTTTTACCGGATTGCGGTCATCGTTCGAATCTTCGTTTTTGGAACAAGAAGTGTAAAGAATTACTGATGAAAATAATAAAATACTTACAAGGTTTTGAAATACTCTTTTCATAATTTACATAGTTAATATTAAATAAAAAATCAATTGTCTGCGTTTTTAAAAGTTATAGAGATTGAGGCAAATAAGGTTCTGCCGGGAGATGTTGTGCCCCTGTTCCGTCCGAAAGGAGTACAGTCAATATAATTGAACAAATTATCAACTCCCAAATCAGAATCTAAACTCCACTGTTTTTTATTTATTAGGCGATGAGATGTTGTAAACCGCCATATTTGATAGCCGCTGGTATTTCCATCTGCGGTATAGTAGGTTTTTGACAGGTATCGTCCGTTAATACCGATACCCATTTTATATTTAAGCAAAGTATTTGACCACGAAACCTTAAACGTTGCATTATGCTTTGATGTACCGTTGATATAAGTATATTTCATATAGTTATCCGCAGTCTCGTCATCAGTGCGCTGAGCCTTTGCCTGTAAAAAGCTGTATCCTCCCGATAGTTTTATTTTATAAGGAAGTTCTGCATCTAAAGACAAGTCGGCTCCTGTTGTGTAAGCTTTAGCCATGTTTACATACTTCATGGTTTGCTCTACAAGTTGAACCTTGTCTTCGTAAGATGTAGGGATCGTTTGAAGTGCTATTAAATCCCTGATATTATTTATATATCCTGTAAGGTTTACCTTGAAATGAGACAGATTGTATTCGAAATTAAGAGAATAGTAATTGGAAGTTTGAGGTTTCAGTTCTGTATTACCATAATAGGCTTTGTAGGTACTCATTATTGAAGCATAATAATGATAATAAAGTTCTTTTACTGTGGGAGTTTTATATCCATTGGAATAAGTTCCCCTGATATTGAGATGTCCTAATTTATACATTGCTGATAGCTTTGGTGTAATAGTCTGGCCAAAAGCTTTATGCTGGCCAACCCGAATTCCTGCCGTAATATTCAGGTTTTTTGTAAGTTTCCATTCGTCCTGACCATAAGCTTCCAGTGAATAGTAATCTGCTTTATCTCCTTCGAGACGGTAAGGGGAAATCAATTTGTCAAAATATAT
>JAAUTT010000346.1 GCA_012031335.1 Bacteroidales bacterium
CTGTTGCATTTGAAATTGATCCAAACACCATTCCTGAAAGCGAATATGTGGTTGTAAAAGACGGACACCTCAGCGTAAACGGCCATCGGCAAAGATACTGGGCAGCTGTTGGAAAAGTTTATGCCAATGCAAATGTGAAACCGGGAGAAAGCGATGTACAAATCCGTCATAAAGTGGAGTTGGCACACAAATCAACCGATATTATACTCGACAGATTACAGGAAATGGGATTTAATTCAGTAAGATTTTGGGATGGTTTTATTGATGTGCAATATAAAAAGGGTGATGGTTCATCCGCCGACTGTGCCGATTATTTTGTTTCCGAAGCTAAAAAACGCGGGTTTAAAATTTGGGTTGCCGGTATGAACCGGACAGGAAAAATTACAGCCAATGATGTAGGAATAATTGATGACCCGGATACAGAAAAAGCATGGAGTCGAGCAGTAACCGAAATTATGCAGGCAAATAATCAGTCCAAAGACGGTTGGGAACTTCGTAATAACCCCGCAGTATTCTGGGATGCACGTTTGGAAACGCTGGCAACTGTCAACAAACAAAAAATAGCACAACATTTTAATCAGCATACTGGATTGCGCTGGTGCGACGATCCTGTTTTTGGTATTTGGGAATTGAGCAACGAAGAGTGGTGGATCAGGCGCATGTTGTCGGGTTCGTGGCAAAAACTTCCCGATTTTTTCCGACAGGAATTATTTGCAAAATGGCATCAGTTTTTGCTTGAGAAATACAAAACACAGGTAAACCTCGAAAAAGTTTGGGGACAGCTACTTCCCGGTGAAAACCTGAATTCAAAACCATTCTTTTTGCCCCAATGGCAAAAGCAACCCCAACCGGAATTTCTTTAAACGATGCCAATCAGCAAGCCATTGAAGCTGTTCGCGCAATGAAGCAGGAATACAATCCCGAAGATTTTCCCAAAGCAAGAGGCGAAGATGTGCTTGAATTTTTGGTAAATATGCATGTCGGTTTTAAAAAGCGGCAGGCCACAGCCATTAAAAAACTGGGGCGAAGCACAAGACTTTCACCCTTTGTGTTTGATACAGGGATTGGTTACGAAATACAAAGCCAGTACCTTCAACAAAGCGCCGATGCCGTGGCGCACGATGCGTATGTGAACGGTACCGGCCCCGACATGAAGACTGCAATGACCAAACTTGATGGTGTAACGAATACCCTGGAGCGAAATCGATTAACGCTGGAAGCTGAACGCCAGTGTGCAAACGAAGGGCCTTGGGTAAACTGGTTGTTAAAACCGCCAGGAATTTCGCAAGGAGTGCCCTGGCTCGAACACAACCGCGTTGAGGGAAAACCCTTTCTTGTGTATGAAACTCAAATTCAGCAACCGGCAAAGTACCGGGCTGATTTTCCACTTCGCATAGCTGCTCTTGCAAGTATACAGGATTGGGACTGGGTCACCTGGCATTACTTCGGCGATGGATCATTGGATAATGCAGGAAATACTGAAAATCCCTTTGAAAAAAAGCTCGACATAACTACGGGGAGCCACCCTCAAGGGTATCATTTCACCTACGACGAAGTTCAAACTTCGCTAATGCGTGCTGCAGGATATATTTTTACGCAACATGCCTGGCAGCAAGCGCCAAATCCTACCACATTCATTTATGGGCTGAAGAGCTTGTACGATCCTCATAGCATGAATTACGGGCACAGTTACGGGCAAGCAGGAATGAACATGTTGCAAACAGTCTACGAGTATGGAGCCCGCATCAAAATTGACACAACCCGCTCTGACGATCAGGTGATTGGGCCGGTTGTTCAATTTGAAGAACGCTTAACACACAATCCATACCGACCAACTGATGAATTGGTTTTTAACTGGAAGAAAGGCTATTTTAAGGCAGATGCACCAATTGCAGTCGCATTCACCGGAAGTGTTCAGTCGGGTGGCAAACTAACCTGGGGCAATATTTACATGAGCAATATAACAGTATGCAACCCTAAAGGTGCTTTTGATCCTTTAGATCCGGGAAAACCCTGGCTTGCCGTATCAATTTATTCATTAGATGGAAAACCACTGGCTGTGACAACATCCGCAGGGATTTCACTGGGATCAACCAGTTACAATAGTGGCTACCTGATGGGCGGACAAGGCAATGGCCTTCCCGCAAAGGAAGGAACTTTACCTGTACTAACTACCCGAATCGGTGCAAAATTTAAAATCCCCGGATTTGCAGGAGCCAACTATATCATGCATAATTTTAACGGACAAATTATTGACAAGGAATGTTGAACAGTAAGGGGAATTCATTTTAAAAAGTAATCAACCAGTTTGGTATATCGAACTTAAAAAATAAACTATACAAATAGAAAAAATCATGGATAAATCAATATTTCTGTTGCTTTCAGGATCCCTAACTGGATTGGGCAATACTTACTGCAACGGACAAAACCTTTTACCCAAACCGAATTTTATCATTTTCCAGGTCGACGACCTGGGGTGGACCGATATAGGGTGCTTTGGAAGTAAATTCTACGAAACTCCCAATATCGATAAACTGGCCGCAAATGGCATGAAATTCACCAATGCCTATGCACCCTGCGCTGTTTCCTCGCCATCGCGGGCTGCCATACTCACGGGACGATATCCGGCAAGAATTGGGATTACCGATTGGATAAGAGCAAGTTTTCAGATACCGGCTACCCTCGACATGTCCAATTTGCCTGAATATGAAACTGTGAAGGGTAAATCGCTTCAAACTCCACTCAATCCTTTCGAGATGAACTTTCGGAATTTACCATTGCCGAGATGCTTAAACCTCACGGATATGTAACCTGTCATATTGGAAAATGGCACCTGGGCGATCAGGGATTTTATCCCGAAAACCAAGGCTTCGATATCAATATTGCCGGCTGTGATTTTGGAGAACCTCCAACCTTCTTCGATCCTTACATCCGACCAGCCAATCCCGATTGGAAAGAGCCGGAATTTAGCTTTCCCAACCTGAAACCGCGTCAACCAGGCGAATACCTTACCGACAGAGAAGCTGATGAGGCTGAAAAATTTATACATGAACATGCAAACTCCCCGTTTTTCTGTATTACAGCCCTTATGCCGTACATCTGCCATTACAGGCAAAGGAGCACATGGTGGAGAAGTACAGGAATAAACCGGCAGGGTTGCAAAAAAATCCAAAATACGCCGCTATGATCGAAAGTATGGACGAAGCCCTGGGCCGTTTGATAAAAGCACTCACCGAAAAAGGACTACTCGAAAATACGGTTCTGATATTTACTTCGGATAATGGCGGGCTAAAGGGAATCACCGACAACTCACCATTACGGGCAGGGAAAGGATTTCCTTACGAAGGAGGCATCAGGGTGCCGTTTATTGTTCACTGGCCATCCAATGTTAAAGGAGGTTCGGTGAACGAAACCCCGGTTCAGAATACTGACCTGTTCCCAACTATTGCAAAAATTGCAGGGATTCCTCTGCCCAATCATCCTATTGACGGAAAAAGTATATTACCGCTTATCCAACAACAGGGGAAATTCTCCAACCGCGCACTGTTCTGGCATTTCCCACATTACCGGAACAATGATACAGGGCCATATTCCATTGTAAGAAAAGGAGATTTTAAAATGATACGATTCTACGATCCAAGAAAAGATGTCCTTTATCACCTGAAAAACGATCCGTCAGAAACAACTGATATTTCGGGCAGTAATCCCAAAGTTTTAAAAGATCTGCAAAAGGAAATGGATCAGCTTATTTCATCCACAGAAGCCAAACTACCAAAAGTTAACTGATGAAAGCTATGAAACAGAATATCTTGATGTACTCTTTATTTTTCGGTTTAACGATAAGTTTCGGTTTCACATCCAATAAGTCTGAATTACCTGATTTTTTTTAACCAGATTCAAGCAAATCTGTCGCTTCAGCTGGCGACTTTCGACGGAGCACATTTAAAAAATTCGAAAAGCATCGACCCTGAAAAGATGACGGGCGACCAAAAAGTAGAATTTGAAACAGCAATTTTCAATATACATACAAGGGTACAAAAAGATGAAACACAAGCAGCAGCATACCGGCTTATCATCAGGGCCAAACTACTGAAAGGCGAAATCGATAATTTCAGCATGGGCTTGAAAATTGATTTCAATCCATGGTCGGTGAAAAATTATGTACTTATGCCGGGAGCCGCTTATAATGGGAACAGATATAAAGCTGTTCGCTATCAGCGGAAACACCTGATTGAAACAGTGGAATGCTCCCCGGATATGGAGCCGGTGATGACCACCGTACCCCGTCTTCAAACCGGTAATGAAAAATCGTTTATCGATTTTCTGAGTGGGGATATGTCAACACCCTCGTTTGGAGTTCGTTTTCATGCCCAGGAAAAAGGTTTTTTATCGTAACCGAGCAAGGCACGAAATACGGCGATTACAGCTATAAAATTGAAGAGTCGGATAACCGCGGCAAGGCTTCATTCCTTTTGCGAATGCCCGCTTTAAGAGAAGATTCGGTACAATTAGGGAGAGATGGCTTTTATCCTTCTCCCGACAGGGGTGCCAGCTTAAAAGAAGGAGACAGTATTGAAATTTCATGCCTTCTTTATTTTTTTGATGCGCCTCAGGAACAATCGCTGTTCGATCGCTTTGTTCAAATACGAAAAAAGACTGGCACCCATATTCCTCCCAACCAGATACCCTATTCGGCTGCCTGGAATATCCAGGAAGCAAAATATAACGAACAGAACTGGGTTGAAAAATACGGGTACTATTCGGTAGGCATGCGGGAAAGCAGATATCAGGACTGGCAAACTGCCTGGGTAGGTGGATTGAATACAGTTTTCCCCTTGTTGGTTAACGGCAACCCACCAACAAGAGAAAGGGCAATGCGCACCTTTGACTTTGTGCTCAACAATCCAAGCCCTCGGGGCTTTTGTACGGAGCTTTTTATAACGGGGAATGGTTTGAGAAAAACGGTTATGCTTTATGCGATATCAGGCAGATGGTTTGTACTTTTTGGTGAAATCGCTCATGCTCTGTCAACAGTTAAATCCGGAAAGAACTTTACCTGAAAACTGGTATAATGGCACCAAAAAACTTGCTGATGCGCTCACGAAAATATTTATTGAAAACGGACAGTTCGGTCAGCATTTAGATTATAAAACCGGAGCGATTATTTCGGGCGGAACTGCCAGCGGAGGAATTGCTGTTGGTGCCCTTGCCTTAAGTTCACAGTTTTATAGGAATCCGGGTTATCTGCAGGTTGCAAAAGCAGCCGGGGATTATTATTACAGCCATTTTATTCAAAAAGGATTGACCAACGGCGGACCCGGAGATATTTTCCAGGCACCCGACAGCGAATCTGCTTTTGGGCTATTGGAATCGTACGTGGTTTTATACGAAGTAACCCAGGATCCCAAATGGTTGAAAATAGCCAAAGAAATTGCAAACCAGTGCGCCAGTTGGGTGGTTTCCTACGACTTCGTGTTTCCGTCCAAATCCACTTTTCATCAACTTGGCATGCTTACCAATGGCACAGTTATCGCCAATGTTCAAACAAGCACAGTGCCCCGGGTATTTGCTCGCTCTCGGGAAATTCACTTCTGAAACTGTACCGTTATACAAACGATGAGAATTACCTTGAATTAATTGCTGATATTTCAAGGGCAATTCCCCAGTATATGTCACGATCCGACCGGCTATCCCGATGTTGTCCAAC
>JAAUTT010000347.1 GCA_012031335.1 Bacteroidales bacterium
CCGATACCGCATGGAAGCCGCGAAAATGGAGGGTTTTGGTTGCTTTGCAAGGTCCCTTATTTTAGGAGTTGCTACGTACAACAAACCTTTAGCTCAAAGTTTACTTAAAAACATGACTTTCCAACATTTTTCGGAGAAATACCCTAACTATTGGGCCGGACAATGGACACAAACCGATGCCTTGTATTCGTCGTTGCGCGACCAGGAAGGCCTTGCCGATGAAGCCATTTTGCGCTGAACTTCCCGGCTTTTTGCCTGAAAGGTGGAAGGGTATTTTATTTTGCTCCCCCCGTTCAACCATACCCTGGTACCATCCGAAAGCGTAAGTTGGGTTTTAGCACCAATGGGTACATTCACTTCATTGTAAACGATGGTGCTCGTATCTATTGCATCGTTCCCGGAATACCAGATCAAACCACCGATAAATCCCATGATAATGGAGGCCGCAACAGCAATAGAAAACAATATAATCTTCCTCTTTGGCAATGAATGCCCAGATTTCGATTTTATATCTGCTAAAACTTCCATCTGCAGACTTGTCAAATCCGTTGTTTTTGTATTAAAATTTAAATGGGTAAGAAATTCAAACTCCTCCCGGTTCGTTTCACTTTCGTCCAACCAAAGATTAAGATATGCCGCTTCTTCCAATGACAGATCATCTCCCATCATCTTCTTCGCAATTAATTCGGCAATTTTATTCTTATCCATGGTAATCATAGGTCGTTTTATTTAAAGAGTTCATAAATTTTAAAAATGACTAAGGATCTTTAACTTTTTTCAAAAAAAAATTAAAATATATTGGTTTTATGATAGTTATCGGTTCAAGTATAACTGTAGATACTCGGTTATCTTTCTGGTAGCAATTTGAATTTGAGCATGCACTGTAGGTTCTGTTATCGAGAGAATTTCGGCTATTTCCTTATACTTTAAACCTTGTTCGCGGAACATCATAAATATTATCTTGCATCGATCAGGCAGTCTGTTAATCGCCTTTTCAATATATTCTCTTAGTTCAGCATTTTCTAATTTTTTTTCAGGTGTTTCTGTTTCTATAAAAAACTCGACGGGCAAATCCTCCAATGTTACTGTAGGATATTTTTTTAACTTGTTTTTATTTTTTATCGCCCGGTTTTTGGATGCTATAAAAAGATAACCCTCAATATCCTGTATGTTCGAAAGAACATTTCTGCTTTGCCATAAATTAAAAAAAACATCAGATACTATTTCTTTACAGATAGTCTCGTCGGCAATAAAGTAACGGGTGAATTTAAATACCCGTGAAAAATATATATGGAAGAATTTTTCAAACGCATGCTCATCTCCGTCAGAAATCTGGCGCAACAAATGTTGGATCACTTCGGAGTTTTTCATGCATTTTAATATATTTTGCAATAATAGTATTAAAATGTCAATTAAGAATTATTTCATTTTGATTCAATTTGCTAAACTATTCCTTTATCAGGTTGCTAAGTTGATATTGATCAAGCATATCAATCAATTCCGACAAATGATGCATATTAAACCCGTAAACATTAAGAAGTTTATCGGGGTCATGCTGCATTATCTCAGCTAAAGTTTTAAAATTGTTCGTTTTGCATTTCAATTTGAATTCCTCACTGAAACTGCTGTTGTCAATAAGTTCAGTTAAAATTGGGTGTTCTTTTTCCATGGCAATTTTTATTGTTTATACCTTTAAATGCCACCCAAAAAAAAGCGTGGGTGATCAACCATTATGCTCCTTAGGCACCGCCAGGGGCCTTCCGTGCACAATAAATTGAGCCCACGCAGAGCGTGAGCGATCAACTTATCTTCTGTGCACGGATTAAAAACTGGCGGTTTTTAGGAGCTCAGAAAATAGCTTTCGCTACGTATATGTTAAATTCAATATGTCAATACAACAACAAACCTACATCATTTTTATTTTTTCTCAAAACACGAACAAAGCTTTCAGGAATTATTCGTCTAAATCCTTCTCCAATCATTACCAGGTTTATCCCAAAACTAAGCCAGCAATTCTCCATTCATCAATCGACAGAAGTTGTAATTAGTAACCCCACTTTCACTAAGGTCATACTAACCCGTGTGCTTCTCCCTTCTCATTCGAGGAGAAGGGCCGGGGATGAGGTCAGCCCCCATCATGTGGGAAAAAAGTTACCCCCCTCAAATCCATAGCACTCACTATCAACATATATTATTGCACCAAAATATATTTTTAAATTCATATGCATTATAATTCAATACATTACCTGGGGTACCAGGTACCCCAGGTATCAAAATACTTAACAAAAAAAAATCATATTTGTGTCACACCAAAACACATTAAATTATGCCAGCACAAATTATTACAACCGATGATTTATGGGAGTTTAAAATCGAATTACTCGAGGAACTCAAGCGTTTGCTTAAAGAGAACAGAGGTCAAACTTCTAAAAAATGGCTTAAATCACCTGAAGTTCGAAAACTATTGAATATTTCACCGGGAACGCTCCAGAACCTTCGTATTAATGGCACTTTGCCTTACACTAAAATAGGTGGAGCTTTGTATTATGATTATGAAGATATTCAAAAGATCTTTTTAGCAAACAAGAAACAGAATGTTCTGCCCTGATGTTGCATTATTAACTGTGCAACATGAATTATATCCGACATTTATCAGGTTTTTACGAGAAAGCTGTTGCTGATGCGCGGTTAAACCCAACGCATATCAGTCTTTACCATGCTTTATTTCAACTTTGGAATATGGACAGGTTTGAAAACCCAATTTCTGTGACCCGAACACAAATTATAAAACTAAGCAAAATAGGTTCGCACCATACACTTTACAAATGTTTGTACGACCTGCACAGTTGGGGATATATCGAGTATTTACCTACGCATAATCCTTTGAAAGGTAGTTTGGTGAACATGTGCATTTTTGACACAAGTACTGCACAAGTTGAACCACCTACTTGTGCAGAATCGGAACAAGTACTGCACAACAACTTGTGCAAAAGTGAAACAAATACTGCACCAGTACTGCACCCTTCAATAAATAATATAAAGTATATAAACAATAAAACAGAGAGAGGGGAAAAAACGCAAGCGCAAATTCCTGAAATTGAAAATTCGGGTTTTGAAAAAAATGGGGAAACTATAAAACCGAAACTCACCCAGAAGGCCAAAAGAAAAAAAGTTGCGCCAAAAAAAGAAAAGGTATTTGTTCCGCCAAATCTCGATGAGGCTTTGGCATTCTTCAGAGCAGAACAATATCCCGAAGTTGAAGCCAGAAAGTTCTTCTACCATTTTGAGGCTAATGGATGGAAAGTGGGCGGTAAATCGCCAATGAAAAACTGGAACGCAGCAGCTCATAACTGGATGCTTAATACGTCCAGGTACGAACCCGAACCTAAGCAAAACGCTGTAAAACTTAATACCAGTAAAGAATATGGCGAACCTTTATGATTTTGACACCTGCGTTCGGATTATTGAACGGAAAGGAAAAGAATTCTATGGTGAACAATTTAGGATTTATCAGGAAGACCATGACCTTATTGCCAAACTTCTGGCTTATATCCTGAAGGATGAAGAAACCTGCATGAAAAATACCATTTCGCTCAAAAAAGGGATTTTGCTAACGGGCCCCGTCGGGTGTGGGAAAACCACATTGATGAATTTGTTACGACTTTTCCAACCCGGAAATAACCGGTACATTATGAAATCGTGCCGGGATGTCAGTTTTGAGTTTATCCAGGAAGGGTATTCAGTGATTTTGAAATACGGCAAACAAGCTTTTAACCAGGATAAGCCTAAAATGTATTGCTTCGATGACCTCGGCACTGAGAACAATCTGAAATACTACGGCAACGAGTGCAATGTAATGACTGAAATTCTATTATCCCGGTACGATATGTTTGTTTCCCGGCAGATGATAACCCATATAACAACCAACCTGAACAGTTCCGAAATTGAATCGCTATATGGAATAAGGGTTAGAAGCCGGATGCGGGAGATGTTTAACCTGGTATCATTTGAAAAGGAAGCCAGGGATAAAAGGGTGTGAGGTTTTTACTTTGCAATTATTACCGAATAGTGATAAAAATTGCAAAATTCAGACCTAAGTGGTAGCTCTTCGATTGAAATCTGATTGAAAACAGCTCATTTTTGATTGAAAAACGGTTGATTTTGAGTTGAAAATGGATTGAAATCGGATTAAAAAAGACGGTTTTGGAATTCAAATCAGTTAAAAAACTAAAATTATGGAAAAGCAAATCCTATATATCGACAGCGACATGGCAAGTTATATACTCGTTTCAGAAATCTTGAGAAATTGTAATGTTAAAATTACACATTGCAAATGTGGAACATCAGCAATCCTGTTGTTTAAAAAGTATCCTTCGTTTGATTTGATAATTACAGAAATTAGGTTACCCAAAGCAAACGGGTTTACCGTTTTAAATGAAATCCGTAGGATAAAACAGGATATTCCAATCATTGCTCAAACAGCAAGTGTTTTGGATAACATGGAGAAAAGATGTTTGGAAGCTGGATTTAATGAGTTTATGGCAAAGCCGTTTGATTTGCAGTTTTTTAAAATGTCAATATACAGTTACTTAGAAGGAATTTAAATAGAAGGATAAGTTGAAGAATATTTATTATTTTTCTGTACAAGTGGTTGAAATTAGAAAATACTATCGGTTGACATTAGAATTTGACCCCAAATTTAAATTAAGTATCTTTATGCTTAAATGTACATGACACAAGGTTCGAAAAAGTATAGTATTGTCACGTTTACAATGAATCTGAATTATGAAGCTGAGAGCATTTAGAATTAGAGAACAAGTTTTTAAACAAATATTCCGAATTTATGATTTTTTTATTAAGACAAAAGAAAACATAAATTCTTTGTCTCTTTTTATTTTTACAATTGCTACAATCCTTTTCATTTGTCTTTTTATTTTTGATATTGGTTATAATACATACGAAAAACTAATAATTATAGTTTTAGTTATTTATTGGTTATCCTTTTTCGTCCAAGGTCTTAATAGAATTCACCCAAATCAATTTAAAAACTGGAAAACATTTATAATTAAAATGTTGATTTTATTGGGGTATTCATAATTATTTAGCCAAATTCAAATTTATTGATATAATACCTTTCCAATTTACTTCAAACAAAAGCAATTCTATTTTGTTCCTTATTATTAGTAATAACCGAAATACACCATTTGTCCAATTTCTTTAATACATTAAATCTTCCTACCTCAGTTTTATTTGCGGGGAGCTTCTTAATAATAATTTTTATTGGTAGTGGATTACTGATGCTCCCTAATGCAACTTTTCAGCCCATATCTTATTTTGAGGCTTTGTTTACTTCTGTAAGTGCTGTTTGTGTTACAGGGTTGGTAGTTGTGGATACTGCCTCAGTTTTTACTCCTTTGGGAAAATCAATAATTTTAATCCTTATACAAATTGGGGGATTGGGGATAATGGCATTTACGGGATTGTTTGGATATATCTTTTCGGGGTCTGCGTCTATAAAAGAAAGATTATTCCTGAAAGACATTTTTTCGGGGGAGAAACTTAGTGGCATGTTTAAACTGTTAACGAAAATTATTCTGTTAACAGTTATTATTGAAGGCATAGGAGCTTTTCTTATATATCATTCTTTAAGCAGCCAGTGGGGTGATAAGCTTTCATTATCGCTTTTTCATTCAATATCT
>JAAUTT010000348.1 GCA_012031335.1 Bacteroidales bacterium
AGGTAACATCAGCCGATTGACAGGCGAGTTGCTGCTGAAGGCGCTGTAAAACTTGGAGCCGGACTTGATATATTAACTGCAAGTGTTGTCGAAGAACTGGTTCCGCAGTAGTTTGTTGCCGATACACTTATATTCCCATCCGAAGCACCTGTTGAGGTTGTAATGGTATTAGTGCCATTTCCTCCTGTTATATTCCAGCCTGCAGGGACTGTCCAGTTATAGGATGTTGCAGCAGAAACGGGATTGATACCATATCCTTGGCTTACAGAAGGGCACACCGTTGTATTACCGGTTATTGCACCCGGTGCAGCAGGTATTCCCGAATATATGTTAAGGGAGACTTCATCAGATATCAGAGGTGAACAATTATAAGCAGTGTTTGTGAGAAGTACCCTGTATTTATAGCCACTATATGCGGTAGTTACAGCATTACTTATTGTTAAAGTATTTGAAGTAACTCCTGAATATACCGCTCCATTCGAAATATCTGCCCAGGAAGTGCCGTTATTAGTGCTTACCTGCCATTGAAATGTTCCTCCTGTGTTGGTGGCTGTTACCGAAAAGCTTGTGCCGGCAGGCGGAGTGATACATAAGGTCTGATTTACAGGTTGTGCGGTTATATATGGTAATCGTTGAATGTAATCTTTTATACCATCGTTATTACTGTCGAGGGTGGTTGTATAACCTGGCGCACTTGTAACTTTGCCTTGTGCATCAACTGTAACGGGCGATGAACCCAATTTGCCATCACCATCTGTATCGTTTAATCCGGATTCCTTTGCATCGGGACACAGATCGTTGTCACTGTCAGTTTCGATTCGGTTTGGAATTAAATCTCCATCAGTATCCGTATTGGCAAGTGGTGTTCCATTGAATATATCGGTACCTCCGGAACCGGAGCTCCTGTTGTCAACATTATCCGATAACCCATCCTGGTCTGCATCTGTAAATCCACTGATAGTTCCGTTACCAGCATCGATACCTCCAGCTTCAACAACATCGTATATGCCATCATGTCCGAATCGATATCCAGGATGTCGGGTACACCATCTCCATCGGAGTCGCAGTTTACCCGATATTTGCACGATATATCATCGATGGCAAAATCGTTACCTCCTAAAATAAGGTTAAGGTTCATGATATCGAAGGTGGCGCTGGTGTTATTACCCGAATTCCATACAGCTATTCCGGGTACCCAAACGCAATTGGTTCCTGTTGCATTAAACTGTAATCCTATATTTTCTCCATTAACATTAAAAATAAGTTGGGCAGGATTGCCAGGATTAACAGATGTAATATTTATGGTAAGTGTATAATCGGTATGAGGAGTTACGGGAATGGTTCCGGAACTCCAAACGATAAGGTTCGGGTTTGGACTTCCATTTACCACCATCATATTGCCATGTCCGGGGCAATGTTTAAATGCGGTATGAAAAAGGTTTGCATTATTGGTAATATTATAATCTCCTTCGCTATACAAATCGGAGGTATTTAACCTATAACCCGTGGTGAAGCCTGTATTTCCGGCATCAAAGTTACTGTTTGGAAATAATTCAGCCACGGCGGTATTGCAAGGGTTATTTTCATCATAATCGGGTATACCGTCATTATCGTCATCCAAATCATAAACATCAGCAACACCATCCCCATCGGTGTCAATTTTAAGCTGTGTGGTTTGAACTCCACCGGCATAGGTATTCCCGGAAATGGTAATAGCTGCTGAATATGTAAGGTCGGATGGTGTTATTGCATTTACAAATAATGTTCGTCCTGGAACTGCTGTTGCTGACATATCGCAGGTTATCCAGAAATATACAGTACTATTTGCCGGCGTATTCTGAGATAGTCCTGTAAAGCTATGGCTACCAGTTCCCAATCCACTTGTAAGTGTGCCGAGTTGGGTAGCACCCACCATACTGTTTACCGTATTATAATACAGTCTGAAATTTTGAACATCCGATGCATTATAGGTGCCTGATGTTGTAAAAGAAACCGAGTTGATAGTGGCTGCAGTTCCCGATACTATGGTTGCAAACTTGAATATATTTTGTTTCAGCGATCCCTGTAGAGAACTATTTGCCGAAACTGCCGGAAAGGTTGAATTTAAAAATATACCATTGGAGCGTTGTATGGTTTGACTAGCTGAAGCGGCTGCTGAACCTGAAGGGAAAACAACATTGGCATAACTTAAATTGGAGGTAGAAACAGCATTTACTGAAATTGATTCTTCCATTATTAGGGAAAGGAGCAAATATCTGCAGTTATCCAGAAAATAACCTGTTGTGCCTGCTGAAGTAATTAAATTTAATCCGCCGAAAGTGTGTGCCCCCGATCCCAGGGTTCCAATTATCGGAGATCCGATCTGAAACGATGAGGTGAAGTCATTTGATGTATTATACCATAATTTGAAGTTAGTAATATCTGTAGCTGCATAATTTCCAGCCGATGTAAATGTCAAAGAATTTAAAGTAGCATCTGCTGTATTTACGGAAGTTTGAAAGCGATATAGCTGATGGCTTTTAGTTCCCTGAGAAACATTTGCTGCGGTAACCTGCCCTGTAACGGAAAGTATTACACGGGGTACAGCCTGAACTGATTGAAGCCCACCCGAAACTGTACTGCCTGATTTTTTAACCAATTCGTAGGTTAAGTCGGAAGTGCCGACTGCATTTACAGCTATTGTGGCATTTGGTGTAGCTGAGCTGCTAATATTGGCCGTAATCCAGAAATATCCTGTTGTGCCTGCGTTGGTAATATTGGATAACCCCGAAAAGGTATGTAAACCTGGACCAAGTGAGGTTGTAATGTCGCTACCTATTTTGGTGGCTGTTGCAAGGTTATCAGAAGTATTGTACCATAACTGAAAATTTGAAATATCCGATGAGGCGTAAATGCCGGAACTTGTAAAATTAAGCGTATTCAACACTGCATTCGATCCGGCTGATACTGTAGTTGTAAACGAAAACAAAGGCCATTTGGAAGCTCCTTGTAAAACTGATGATGTTAATATTTGATTCGGTGATGATAAAGAAACAATTGCCGGTAAGGTTACCATTACCAATCCATTAGCGCCAGAGCCTCCATCATTTCCGTTACCTCGGGCACCACCTCCGCCACCTCCGTAATTATTTCCTCCGTTGCCTGTTCCGTTATTGGTTCGTCCTGCTCCACCATTTCCTCCGTTATTAGTGGATCCTAGCCCGGCAGTATTAGTTGAAGCATTACCTCCTGCACCATTACTTCCGGCACAGCCACCACCACCTCCCGAAACGGATCCTGGGCCTGTTGTACCATCACCGCCATTTCCTCCAATATATATAATATCTCCTGTTGATGCGGCTAATGTGCCTCCTGTAGCGCCACTTAAAGTGTTATCGCTAACACCGGATCCGCCGGCTGCAACAACTGTTGTACTGTTGAAACTCGAAACTGAACCGGCATTTCCATTCGATCCCCCGGTTCCTACAATTATTGTATAAGTATTTCCTGGTATAACGGTAACTATACTACGGGCATAAGCGCCACCTCCACCTCCGCCAGCTCTGCCGTTTGTAGTGCGGCTACCACCGGCGCCACCGGCGCCCCAGCATTCAACCTTTATTTCTGTCACTCCCGGAGGAGCCGTAAAGGTGCCATCGGACGAAAATGTGATCGTTTGTGCTCCGATCTTGAAATTTAACAATAGTAACATTCCCAGAAAGATTGGGAGTCTAAAAAAAAGTTGAGAAGTAATATGATAGCCCGGAATTTCAAACTTTTTCTTTTTAGCTCTTTATGCGGATATTTCTTAAAAGAATTTTCAATATTTATACCTGCCATATGCCTTTTAATACTTTAATTTTTAAGTTAGATTTTATTCCTGGCAACACTTATGATTCTTTCCCTGAATAGAAAACAGTAACTTAATAATTGTTAATGTAATATAATTAGCGGATTTAACGAAATTTACCTTAAATAGTTATCGTATTTACATCAATTGAAGATAAATGTTTGTCATCTAACAGTTATTTGGGATTATTTTAATTCTGACTTTATCTTCACAAAAGGAATTTACAAGATTTTTGAAAAATTTTGTCACATTTCGAAAGTATATACGTTGTTATCTTTGTTCTTTAAATATTTTTGCTTAATTAAGTTAAAAGCAATTCAATTTTTTACTTAACTACATTTTATATGAATCAAACAAAACATCTTATTCCGTACACAAATAACCAGGTTACCTTGTTGGTTATATTGAGGATTCTAATAGGATGGCATTTTCTTTACGAAGGTGTAACAAAACTATTGAATCCGTCCTGGTCTTCTCTGGGTTTTTTAGCCGATTCAAAGGGCTTTTTGTCTGGTATCTTTCAAAGCTGGGCCTCCAGTCCGGGTGCTGTCAATACAATCGATTTTATGAATGGAATGGGGGTTAACCCTTGTAGGTTTAGGATTGATAATGGGCTGTTTTACACGTATTGCTCTAATTGGAGGTATAATAATGCTTGCGTTTTATTACCTGTCTCATCCACCTATGGTGGGTTATAAATTTGCTCTACCAAGCGAAGGTGCCTACCTGTGGGTAAATAAGAACCTGATAGAATTATTTGCCATGGCTGTTTTACTGGTTTTTCCCACACAACATATTATAGGGTTGGACAGGCTTATATTTCGTAAGAAATACAGTAACGAATAGTTTAACTTTAATTTTTGAACAATGTCAGAAAGTAATAATATAAGCAGAAGAAATATTTTAAAGGCTTTTGCAGCAGTTCCGATTCTTGGAGCTTTTGGATATGGGGTATTTAGAAAGAAGAATTACGATAACGATATACGCGATCAGCTTGTTAAGGAGTTGGGATTAAGTTATGATCCACCTGTGTTACCGACCATAAAAGGTGTTGATTCATCCAAACCTATCAGAATTGGGATTATCGGATATGGAATCCGGGGCGAACAACTTATGCGTGCGGCTGGGTTTGCTCACCCAACCACTATTGATGAGTGGAGACTAGCTTCAGAGAAGGATTCCAAAGATCATCGGCTGGAAGACTTCCTTGCTCAGGAAAACCTTAATTTACAAATTACCGGGGCCTGCGATCTTTTTGATCTAAGAGCCCGTGGTGCCGCCGAAGCTGGCAGCAATATCAACAGAAAAGGCAGCCAGGAACAAGGTTCTGTATCATGTAAAATTTATAAAAATTATAAGGATTTAATTGCAGCCAGCGATATAGATGCTGTTATTATAGCTACTCCCGATCATTGGCATACTAAGATTGCTATAGATGCAGCCCTCGCAGGGAAGCATGTATATGTGGAAAAAGGGATGACCCGCACTGTCGAAGAGGTTTTTGAACTTACCGATGTGATAAAAAAAACCGGCATTGTATTTCAGTTAGGTCACCAGGGACGGCAAACCGAGAGTTTTATAAAGCTAAGGAGATTATTGACAAAGGTCTGCTGGGAAAAATTAGTCTGATCGAGGTTTGTACCAACAGAAACTCTCCCAATGGTGCCTGGGTGTACGATATTCATCCCGACGCCAGTGAGAAAACAATCGACTGGGAGCAGTTTCAGCAGCCATCGCCCAACAAGTTTCCTTTCAGCAAAGAAAGGTTTTTCCGCTGGAGATGCTGGTGGGAATATGGAACCGGACTGGGAGGCTGATTTGCTGACTCATGAATACGTACGCTAATCAACCAGACTTCTAAACCTCGG
>JAAUTT010000349.1 GCA_012031335.1 Bacteroidales bacterium
TGGAATTGTAGTCGTCAAATGCTGTGTTAAAGTCCGATAAATTGATGGGTGTTGAAGGAAGACTGCCATGGTTATATTTATATCCGATCAGAGGTTTATCGCAAGCGGATAAAAAAAATCAACATGGCTGTTGCTATAATTTTAGATAAATCTTTCATGGGTCTTATATTAAATTTAAATCAAATGAATTATACTTTTATGGAATAGTTATGTTTACAGTCGACAGACCACAGACGTCAGACGACAGCCAACAGCCAGATAAAATTTTAAAAAGTCACGGATAGTATTCAAAGCTGCATTGGCTGTGGACCGTTGACTGTGGTCTGTCGACTAGATGTTATTACCAAAACACCTGCTCCAATAAGATAATTTATCCCTCCTTTTACCAACCAAATTAGGATTTTAATTCAACTTCCACAGGAAAGTGTTTACAAGCAAATCCCTTACTATCAAAATTCCATTTTATACTTTATCTTTGAACCTATCTATTAACTTCTAATTATTTACCACCTTAACCATTAATTAAATACTTAACAAAGAATGAAAAAACAATTTTTATGGGCATTTTCCTTACTGCAATAATGCTGATGTCCTGCTCTAAAAGCCAAAAGGAATGGTCGGTAACATCACCGTCGGGTCAAATTAAATTCTCTTTAAGCCTTGGACAAAACAACCAATTATTTTACCAGGTATTTACAGGCGACTCATCATCAGGGAAACCTGTTATTTTATCCTCTCCGCTAGGTATTAAAAGAAGCGACCAGTCATTTACCGAAAATTTGAAATTTGTTTCCACCGAGCCGGTTAAAACGTTTTCCGAATCATTCACTTTACCTTTGGGAAAACAAAAATCATTAACCAATACCGGCAATGAACTTGTAATAACCTTCGAAAACGAAAGCGGTATCCAAAATCCAGGTTATTGCACGAGCTTACGATGAGGGAATAGCATTCAGGTATGCTTTTCCCGAAGAAGACTCCAAGATATACACCGTTGAAGATGAATTAACCAGCTTCTCCGTTGCAGGAGAAGGAAAGGTATGGCTACAACCATACGACAAGGTTACCGTGTACACACCTGCCTATGAAAGATATTTCGAAAATGGCATTCCTATCGGTACCGCGGCTCCTTCTAAGGAAGGTTGGGCTTTCCCGGCCTTGTTCGAAACAAGCGGAACATGGATGCTGATTACCGAAGCTGCTGTAGATTCAAATTATTTTGCTGCTCATCTTCAGCCCAATGCGGAAGGTGGCAAATATACCATTCGCCTTCCCGAAGAAACCGAAGACTAATAGTATTACTGGTAATAAACCATCTTCATCACTTCCGTGGACAACCCCTGGCGTGTTGTAATTGTCGGTGAAAAACTTTCGGATATTGTGGAATCGAATTTGGTTGTAAAATTAAACCCTGCCAGTAAAATAGCTGATGAGAGCTGGATTAAACCCGGACGTGCATCGTGGAGCTGGTGGAGCGATTGGTCAAGTTCGAAAAATTATCAGTCGTTAAAGAAGTTTGTGGACTTTGCTGCCGAAATGGGTTGGGAGTACTCGCTTGTAGATGCTAACTGGGACCTGATGGAAGGTGGAAATATTGAACAACTTGTTAAATATGCCAATTCCAAAAATGTTGGAATATTAATGTGGTACAATTCGGGAGGTGCCCACAACGATGTAACAGAACGTCCGCGTGATATCATGAGCGATCCGGTTAAAAGAAAGGCTGAATTTGAAAAACTGGCTTCTTGGGGAGTTAAAGGGGTAAAAGTGGACTTCTTCCAAAGCGATAAACCACTCATCATTAAACAATATTTCGATATTCTGAAGGATGCTGCGGATAATAAAATTCTGGTAAATTTCCATGGGTGCACCTTACCCAGAGGCTGGAACCGTACCTGGCCAAATCTGGTATCGATGGAAGCTGTCAGAGGTGCCGAATGTTATGGTTTCGACAGTTTATTTACGGAACATGCCGTTTGGCAAAACACCATCATTCCTTTTACCAGAAATGTGGTGGGATCGGTAGATTTTACTCCGGTTACGTTCTCGAATCAAAAGTTTCCGCATCAAACAACTTATGGACACGAACTGGCTCTTTCCATTGTTTTTGAATCGGGAATTGTTCACCTGGCCGATAAAGTGGAAGCTTACAGAGTTTTACCTGCCGAACCTAAACAATTCCTGAAAAATTTACCTGTAACATGGGACGAAACCATACTGCTCCAGGGATATCCCGGTAAAGAATGTGTTATCGCCCGTAAAAATGGTGATACCTGGTATATCGGAGGTATTAATGGAACTCAAACCCCTACGAAATGGGACATTGATCTTTCCCGCCTCGGAAACCAGGACTTTAAAGCATCTGTAATAAGCGATGGTGAAAATGACAAATCGTTCAAATCGTTTGACGCTGTTGTTAAATCAGGTGAAAAACTTCAGGTTGAAGTATTGCCCGGTGGCGGATTTGTTGCCATATTGAAATAAAAATAAGCAAATAAGGCAGGTAATATTTATCTACCTGCCTTATTTAATATTCTTAGTTTTAGAAATTCGATCATCAAAATATTCTCACGGCTCAGTTTCTCCAGCTTTCTTATCAATCTTTCCTTCCACAACAACTACAATCTCCCCTTTAGGACGGTTTTTTCGTAAAAATATCAATCAGTTCCTTTGCAGTGCCTCTTATGGTTTCCTCATAAAGTTTGCTGATCTCGCGCGATACAGATACCCTTCTGTCGGCCCCCAGATGCTGTTGAATTTCTTCCAATGCCTTTATAAGCCTGAAAGTGATTCATAAAATACTATGGTTCGTTCCTCCTCCGAAAGTTCTGTCCATCGTTTTTGCCTGCCCTTTTCTGGGGAAGAAATCCTTCAAAAACAAATTTATCGGAAGCCAGTCCGCTTACCACCAGGGCTGGCACAAAAGCAGTTGCACCCGGCAAACACTCCACATCAATTCCCTGGGCAACACATTCACGAACAATCAGGAATCCGGGATCGGAAATGGATGGCGTACCTGCATCAGAAATAAGGGCAATATTTTCACCTGCATTGAGCCTCGAAACAAAGGCCTGCAAGCTTTTATGCTCATTGAATTTATGAAAAGAAGCCAGCTTATTCTCAATCTGAAAGTGACGAAGCAAAAAACCGGAAGTACGGGTATCCTCAGCCAGGATCAGGTCTGCTTCCTTAAGAATCCTCAAAGCCCTGAAAGTGATATCTTCCAGATTACCTACCGGAGTAGGGACGATATATAATTTGCCCATTTTCCTTTGCTTCTACATATTGAATAATAATTTTGAAGAGTTTTTCGTAAGCCTGAAAAGGCAGTTTCTCAAAAGCATCTTCGGGTACATGGTATCCCACTTCCTTTCCATCGGTAAGAATAAACAGGGCAGGTACTCCTTTTGCATGAAAAGGATAATGATCGCTTCCTCGCGAAGTACTCTTCATTTTAAGTTCAATTCCAAAATTATTGGATTTATTGATGGTATCGAGCAAGGCATACTCATGTTTCAAAACCGCCCCGTTGAAAACATTCACACCTCCGGAGCCTGTTGCCACCATATCGAAATTGAGTACCTGTTTGATATTTTTCAATGGGAAATATGGATGCTGCACATAATGTGTAGAACCCAGCAGTCCGGCTTCCTCGCCGCTAAAAAGCATAAAGGCATATGAGTAACGGTGATTTTTTTTCTCAGAAAGTTCACGGATAAGATCAAGCACCATGGAAGTCCCGCTGGCATTATCATTGGCTCCCGGAAACATGGTATTACGGCCCATATATCCAAGATGATCGTAATGAGCGGTAAATACAATAAATGTATCGGTTTCGCCTGGAAGATAACCGATTACATTCCGGGCATTATGCTTAATAAGTTTTTGATCGGCTTTAACTGCAATATTCTTTGCATTTTCCGGAATAGCCCTGCGCCTGAGTGTAAACTTAGTATAATCGTTTGCAAAAGTCCTCACCGAAAAAATCATCCCTGTATCAGCCACTTCAAGAATTCCCGCTGCATTCGGAAGATTTCCCGAGATAGCCTCTCTCATCGCCTTTCGAAAAGGATCTTTTCCCCATCCCAGGGTATCGAGCAGGATAAAATGGTTACGGTGATTTCCTTTAAAAAATGCTCTGAGCTGAATTGTATCCTGATCCACTTCCTTCAAGCCAAACCTGACAATATTATAGCTCCCCTTAATACCTTTCGATCCGGGGTTGATATAGAAGTCCCTGGCAGGAACAAGAACCTTTCCGTCGATATTTATCTCCATTTTTTTCGGAAAAGTATTTACTTCAAACTGATAGGTTTGAAAATAATTATCTCCAAAAGGTATCAATCCGAAATTTTTAAACTGATTGGCCAGGTATTCCGAAGCTTTAATATCTCCTTTTTTCACGTATCCCCTTCCATGAAATTCGGGAGAAGTCAGGGTTTGAATATTTTTTTTAACAAAATTAAGATCCTGGGACCATAAGGGATATAAAAACCAAATCAGAGTGATGCTGAGAAAAAATCTATGCATTATGTTTCCGTTTAACAAGTTCTACAAGTTTCTTTACCAGTGGGTCGTTTATATCCCATGCAAATTCCTTTTCAATTATCGACAGAGCTTCGTTATATCCGGGGGCATTATTTAACCGCTCAATGGTTTGGTTGTATAAAAGATTATTATTCTTGAATAATTCGCGGATAAATACGAATTTATCATTGAGATTTATCGCACTCTGAATACTTAAAATAGGTGAGTTTTTAAGTTTTGACGATACATCCATAACAGCCCTGGCCTTAATGGTTTCATTGATAAGCTTGTGGGTTTGCCCCAGCTTTTCGGCCAGAATTTCTCTGGATCCTGATTTAATTTTGTCTGTTTCAATTTCTGTTTTCGAAACAGTGACTTCGATAATCTGTTTTACAGGTTCGATGTTTTCTTTTGGCGATTCAGTCAATTCCTCAGCAGGTTTTGAGACAGGTGCGACTGCTTCAATTATCTCGCTAACTGTTTCGGAATGTATTGGAATATGCTGAATTACCGATGGTTGTTCTATAATTTCTGTTGTTTTTTCAAAAACAATTTCACGAACTTCTCCTGCAACACTTATTTCTTTTGGAGGTGCATCTGCAACATCCGGAACGCGATATTCACTTATCCCGGTTTTTTCGTTTTCCGGAGTAGTCACAGTATTTAAATGCTGTATTTCATCATAAATTTCCTGAAGCTTTCGCTGAATAAGGTCGCGCTCGATAGCCGGAACTACCTCATTATCTCTCCATTTCTGAATATAATTCTCGATCTGGTATATTTCGTCGATGATGGTATTTAAAATTATCTTCTGCTTCATATTTTTTAAGCTTAAATTTGAAAGCGGAATTCGAAAAAAATTCCTGCGGATGAGGTTCTACGATAGTTCGTTTTACCTTTTCGTTAAATTTGTAAATTTAATAATAATCTTTTTGGTACTGCAATGTTTCCTGAAAATGCCATGAATCCGTCAAATCCCAGAGGCTGGATAGAAGTTATAACAGGTTCGATGTTTTCGGGAAAAACCGAAGAACTGATTCGCAGGCTTAAAAGAGCCAGTATTGCAAAACAAAAAGTTGAAATATTCAAGCCCAAAACAGACAACCGTTATGCAGAAGAGGAACTTGTTTCACACGATAAAAACTCAATCCGTTCCACACCTGTCG
>JAAUTT010000350.1 GCA_012031335.1 Bacteroidales bacterium
GGATAATCCTGTTAATTTATTGATTTGTAGGTCGGTTGCATTAATTTTACGTGTAAAATTTATTTCAATGGGTTCTTGTGTTTTTAATTCCGGTTCAATGACTTCTTTTTTTTCACAACTTAAAAAAAATTAAAAAGATTAAAAAAGTAACCTGTACAAAATTCGTTTTCATAATTATTTAATATTAAAGTTTTAGAATTAAAATAATAAAGAAATATACGGTTACCTAGTAAAAACCGACGAAGGTGATTAATTGTCCGACAAACTTATTTATTAATGGTATGAAAATTTTATAGATCGAGATAAGTGATTATTTTTTCGCGATATGAATTTCCTGTAACAATTCGTGTATGGTTTTTGTCGTTCATAACAATGATGAACCTTCCCATAAAATGCTTATTTAACTCAATAATATAATTCCTGTTAATTATAAACGCCCTTTGCACCCTTATAAAATTCTCCGGTAAACGTTCTTCGAGTGATTTAAGGCAAATATCGATAATATATTCTTTTTCAAAGGTTTTAATAGTAACGTATTTTTCATCTGCCTCAAAAAACACAATTTCATTAAGTCTGACGAGCAATATTTTATTGCCTAATTTAACGGATATAGATGATAATTGATTCGCAGGTTTTATCTTCTCAGCCAAAAGTAAGAATTTTTTAATATTCTCAACATACTCTTCGGTTTGGATGCGTTGCAATTTTTTTGATGGTAAGGTTAAAACGTTCTTCTTCAATTGGTTTTAAAAGATAATCAATTGAGTTTGTTTCAAAAGCTTTAAGTGCAAACTGGTCGTAGGCCGTGGTAAAAACTATCAAGGGTATGAAATTGAGTTTTTCTATTAATTCAAATCCATTCAACCCGGGCATTTGAATATCTAAAAATAAGATCCGGAATAGTTCGATTAATCAAATCCAATGCAGTTTTTCCATCCGAAGCTTCACCTATTACCAGTATTTCACCATAATTTTGAAGAAGACGTTTTATCCGTCCTCTTGCATATGCTTCATCATCAATTATTAAAGCTCTAAATGCCATTTTTTAAAATGATTGTTATGTTTTTTTCATCACCATTATGCATTTCAATCTTATATTTTGCAGGATACAGAATATCAAGCTATCGCAATACTTGCAACCATAACCAGAATCAATTAATAGGAAGTCAGGACCCGTGTCATAAATCTTAATAATTAGTTGTTCATCAACCATATAAATGGTTATTGTAATTTTGCCTCCATTTTGGTTTTTAGAGATACCATGTTTTATCGCGTTTTCAATAAGTGGTTGAAGAAGAAATTTCGGAATCATAATCATTTCAATTTCTTTAGGATAATCAAACATGTATTGAAGATTATTACCGAATCGTTCTTTTTCAATATTCAGATAAATTTCAGCAATTTCAATTTCATTTTTTAAAAGGTTAAAATCACTCTTATCTTTATTTACGGCATACCTGAACAATTTTGCAAGCGATAGGGCCATTCTTTCGGTTCTCAAAGAATCTGTCCAACACAATTCTGCAATTGAATTCAGTGCATTGTATAAAAAATGGGGATTAATACGTGATTCCAACGCGTTTAGGTCAGAACGGATTTTTAATTCATTTAACCTCAAAATTTCAAGTTCCCTTTCTTTTTGCAAAACCATCTTTTGATAATATATGTAATTGTTAATTAATCGAATGATACCAATTAGTATTCCACATAAAATCACATATTCAACTGATAAAAATTGAGTTGAAATCATTTTACCAGTCACCTTATCACAAAGGTTATAAATAAAATACAAACTTGTTATTAAAAAAACATGCTTAAATACTGAACCCAGAACATTTTTTTCTTTTTAAGCAATAAGTTCTCAGTGATATATACAAGATTTGCTGGAATCATGGCAATTAACATCAAACTCAAATATAGGGAAAGAGGTAAGTTTAACTGAAAATGACCAGTAACTAACAGGATAACAATAATTATTGGAATAATAAAAAACAGCACCCTAAAATTAAATATTAACCAATTACTCTTCAGGTTTATATGGAAAACAGAAAAATAAAAAACAGTCCTTTTTCCTGTGAAAAACAAAACAGGAACAAGTAAACACATGATTATAATAATCTTCATCATATTTTCATAGCGATACCTGTCCCAAACCAACAAGCTGCGATTATTTATATTCTGTGGAGTATTAATGTGATAAAACATAAAGTACTGGGCAAGTATAAAACGATCAGCATCGGAGTAATAGTCAATCTTACTGGCTGGATTAAAGATACTTTTTTCATACCTTTTTGAATCATGAAAATGATAAGGTGAGAGTATAGCTTTAGTGAAATTTTTAAGTAAAAGATGGTTTCTTTCTAGCTGTGAAATACCATCTGAATTTATTAGGACAAGAATTTTATAATCATAACAATCGATGTAATTGTAAATCATTGTATCAGGTTTTACCAATGGTGAAAAAGTTGTTGTACCATCATTAAATACCTGATCTTTTTTGATAAAATGCAGGGTTAAATTGGGGTCTTTATCATTTATTTTTATTTCAAACGGGATGGTTTTCTGTAATTGATTGATAATACTGTTTATCTGATGAATATCTTCTTGAGACGGAACTCCTTTTATACCGATGTTCATCTGCAGATGTTATTTAGGTTTTTGTAAAGTGAATCGATATCGAATCCATATATTACCTCTTTAAAATGATCGAAACCAAAAGAAGTTATATCCGAAGGAGAAAAAAAGGTTTTTGAGAAGAAATTCAATTTTTTTTCTTTATCGGGTAATCCTAACGTTTTTCTAACAACTGGATTTGAAGTTTCAAGGAATATAAAATTTCTATCATTTCGGGATCGTTATGGGTAGAAAACCTCATTGAGATGTATTCAACTGATTTTAAAAGATTACGTGATATATAAAAACGAACAACTGTATCACTAACGTTCAACCCATGCCAATCGGTATATGTTATTCTATCACCCGAGGGGGGATTATAAAAAGACATAAACCGTTCTTTTTGGGTTGAGTAAACTAAAGTAAATTCTATCATATCGTTAATTATAACTGCTGTTAACCTTTTAATTTTAAGATCGGGCGCAATTACTTCAGCATTAAACTCAATGTTTGCCTGTGTCAAGGTATTTTTTTCGTTCAAAAGTGATTGTTGTAAATCAGCTGATTTAATTAATCTGTCCAAAAGATTTTCTCCTGCAATTTTCAAAGTATAATGAAGAAAGATAAAGTTTAAGTCTTTATTCGGATCTGAAATATCTGAAAAGCGAAAAGTGATTTCATTGGTTTGTTTTAGTAATTCGTTTTTTATGTAAAAAGTTGTTATGGAATCATTTTTTTTTAATGCCATTCGGATCAAAATAGGAGATAACATTTCCATGAGGGGGGTTAAAAAAAGAAAGGAAACGATCTTTTTGGCTCAAATATTCTAATGTAAACTTCACCGAATCACCGGTAAAAGGAAGTAGAACTTTTTTATCTGGAGATCCTTAGCAGAAAATTCTTCAAGATATTTAAGTTCAAATCGTTTATCATTAATTGATTGAGGGTTTGCCTTAATGAATAAAGTAGAAATGAAAAAGCAATTATAAACAAATAATTATACATGTCAATTTCAAAACTTTTTACCAAATTAAGAAACCATGAAATATTTATCAATATAAATTAGATAAACTATGTATATGAAATGACAAAATATGTCTTTTAAAGAAACAAATCTTATTTGGGTAATTATAACCCAAATGTAAAAAAAGAATGTTTTGATTTTCGCTTATGGCTTACACAGATGGCTTTGAAGTTGCGTTTGGCGTTTCAGGGTTTTTATTTTACACGCACCAACGGTACTAAATATTCTCTTCCGTCTTCAACCGCTTCCGTATTCAGGAATATTTCACGGGCTTCCTTTTCCAATAATTCAGTTGTTGTATAGCGGGTAGAAAAATGACCGATGAGCAGTTTTTCAGCATTTGCTTCCATTGCCACGTTTGCTGCCTGTGCTGCAGTTGAATGCAAAGTGAGTTTTGCCAGGTCTTTGTCCCTGTTCAAAAAAGTTGCTTCATGATACAACAAAGAGACATTTTTAATGCGTCCGGCCAAATCTTTTTTGTAAGCTGTATCGCTGCAATAGGCAAATGATCTTTTTTTAAAAGGAGGTAAGGTAAGAATTTCGTTGGGAATAATTTTTCCATTTTCTGAAATATAATCACTTCCTTCTTTTATTTTAACAATATCCCTAATGGGAATGGAATATTGTGCAATAGCCTCGGGCTTAATGTTTCTGGGTTTTTCCTTTTCGGTAAATAAAAATCCGGCTGACGGAATCCGGTGTTTCAGAGGAAGCGTTTGAACAGTTATATGTTTATCCTCAAAAATCACCTCTTGTTTTTTCGGTTTAAAGGGGACAAGATGAATTTGATAGGCGAGATCCTGCCCAAAATGAAGCTTGAAAAAGTCAATAAAACGACTTAGTTCCTGAAGTGCATGAACATGAAGATCATTTTTCCGGCCAAGCATGTTTAACGTTGAAAACAGTCCTGGTAATCCAAAAACATGATCGCCATGCAGATGACTGATAAAAATATGATTGATGCGGCTTAGCTTAATTTTAAATTTACGCAATTGTATTTGTGTACCTTCTCCGCAATCGATTAAATAAAAGTGCTCATGTACATTAAGTACATGAGCACTTCGGAAATCTTTTAGACGTAGGCAATGCAGAGCTAGCTGCCCAGGACCGTCAAAGAAAATGACATTTTAAATATCTATTTGCCTGTCTCAGCAATCAGTTTTGCGCCTTCATCAACCGAACTGGTGATGTTGAGCACGGTATCCAATTGTGAAATAGTAATCAACCTCTCAACAGCATCATTTAAACCTGTAAGTACAAACGTTCCGTTTGCGTTTTTACACAACCTGTTGGCCACAAGAATGGCACTAAGTCCGGAGGAATCACAGTACCTGCATTTCGTAAGATCAAGTACGATGTTCTTTTCACCATTACCCGAAACCAGAACAAGTTCTGATTTTAGTGTTGGAGCAATGTGAGTATCAAGTTTCTCCTCCAATACCTGAATTAATGTAAATTCGTTTCGCTTTTCAATTTTAAATTCCATATTGAGAAGTGTTAGATATTTAAAAAATTATTCAATAGATGAGACTATTTTTAACGAAAATACAAAGTTATTTCTAGTCGTTAATCTAAAGACTAAAGCGATCCTTGGCTATATTATTTATAAGAATTCTTTAAACTATTCATTTAGATAATGAGCCAATTTTTTAGTTCTCAAACCCTTATTGATTTTTCTTTCTAGCAAAGGAATAAAGGTTTCATTTACACTTTGCCAATAAAAAATCAAAATCAAGTATCTGAGTCTATAAACGGGAGAATAAAAAGCTTTAATTGCAGAAAAATTAATTAACACAAGATACCTATTCATCCGTTCCAACACAAATGATTAAGGACGAATCTGGATATCAAGTTAGTGCTTGGAGAGCAGCAAGTCATATTTATCATTCTAATGGTTTAGGAGTGAAGCCTGAAGATTATGGTAGCACGCAAAAACAATTAAATAAAATGCAAGGTAATTTGATAAGTTATGTCCAACGAGGTGAACCTTTACCTTCTATTGAGCATGTTAGAGCCTACCAATCAGCTCTAGTAAAAAATTGTGAATTA
>JAAUTT010000351.1 GCA_012031335.1 Bacteroidales bacterium
ATGCCAGGTCTTTGTCTTTATATAACATCACTAATTATACATCAATTTAGCATATTTGGCATGTTCTCAATAAATTCACGGCGAGGTGGAACATCGTCGCCCATGAGCATGGAGAATATTCTGTCTGCTTCGGCGGCACTATCCACAGTAACCTGACGAAGGGTACGTCTTCTTGGGTTCATGGTAGTTTCCCATAATTGTTCGGCGTTCATTTCTCCTAAACCCTTGTAACGCTGAATGTGTACACTACTATCTTTACCTTTGCCTAATTCTTCGATAGCTTTTAACCGGTCCTCCTCAGTCCAGCAATACTGTTCGGCAGATCCTCTTTTTACCAGATAAAGCGGAGGAGTTGCAATATAAAGGTAACCGTTTGATATCAGTTCAGGCATAAACCGGAAGAAGAATGTCATAATCAGTGTTGCGATATGACTACCATCAACATCGGCATCGGTCATGATAATGACTTTATGGTAACGAAGTCCGCTTATATTCAGGGCTTTGCTGTCTTCTTCGGTACCGATACTTACTCCCAGTGCTGTAAAGATATTCTTGATTTCTTCACTTTCGAAAACCTTGTGATGCATAGCCTTCTCCACATTCAAAATTTTTCCTCTGAGGGGAAGTATCGCCTGAAACTTTCTGTCGCGGCCCTGTTTTGCCGTACCTCCTGCTGAGTCGCCCTCTACCATGTAGATTTCGGTATTTTCGGGCCCCTTATCAGAGCAGTCGGCCAACTTACCAGGTAAACCTGCCCCCGACAAAACAGTTTTACGTTGCACCATTTCGCGTGCCTTGCGGGCAGCATGTCGCGCTGTTGCAGCTAATATAACCTTACTAACAATGTTACGGGCATCTTTCGGATTTTCTTCAAGATAATTGTTCAGCGCTTCGCTTACAGCCTGATCAACAGACCCCATTACCTCATTGTTTCCAAGCTTGGTTTGGTTTGACCCTCAAACTGAGGTTCTGCTACTTTGCAGGAAATAACTGCAGTTAACCCTTCGCGGAAGTCGTCGCCGCTGATATCGAATTTCAGCTTAGTAAGCATTCCCGATTTATCTGCATACGATTTAAGTGTACGGGTTAATGCCCTTCTGAAACCTGCTAAATGCGTTCCACCCTCTATGGTGTTAATATTATTAACATAAGAATGCACATTTTCGGCAAAAGAAGTATTGTATTGCATAGCTACTTCCACCGGTACGCCATCTTTTTCCGATTCGATGGTAATTACTTTGTCAATCAGCTTTTCCCTGTTTTCATCCAAAAAAGCGACAAACTCTTTAAGTCCTTCTTCGGAAAAAAATCTTGAATTACGGTATCCGTTACCTTCTTCCATTTCGCGCTTATCGGTAATGATAAGGTTTATGCCCTTATTCAGAAAAGCAAGTTCGCGGAGACGCGACTCCAATGTTTCGAAGTGGTATTCGGTAGTAATGAATATGGAATTATCTGGCTTAAAGGTTATGGATGTTCCCTTTTTATCAGTTTCTCCGATTACTGAAATAGGAGCCAGTGGTTTACCTGTCGAAAACTCCTGCATATAATGTTTCCCATCGCGGTAAACTTCGGCTTTTAAATAGATCGAAAGAGCATTCACACACGATACCCCTACTCCGTGCAAACCACCCGACACCTTATAGGAGTCTTTATCAAACTTACCCCCTGCGTGTAATACGGTAAGTACCACTTCAAGAGCTGATTTCTTTTCTTTTTCGTGATAATCAACCGGTATTCCACGGCCATCATCCACAACGGTTACTGAACCATCTTCATTAATTGTAACTTCAATGTTTTTACAATATCCGGCCAACGCTTCATCAATGGAGTTATCCACTACTTCGTAAACCAGGTGATGCAATCCTTTAGTGCTAACATCTCCAATGTACATGGCAGGACGCTTTCTTACAGCCTCTAAGCCTTCCAGCACCTGAATACTATCTGCCGAATAATCTGATCCGTCTTTTTTAGGTTGTATTTCTATTCCTTTTTCGTTTCCATTCCTTATCGGTTAATTACTATAAATCCGTTAAATCAAAGTTTTTGATCTAATCTGTTTTTGTTAATCCGTTACGTAAATCGTTAGGATTTTTAAAGACCGGTAAATATAGTAAAATTAACCCTCATATAACCCTAAAAAATTGGTTAAATTCGTCTATTTATTAACAATTGTTTCAATTATTAATTATTGATAATCAATTATTTAGTATAATAATTAACCGGATCATAATATTTGCAATTTGGAGCATCGTATTGTGGTAAATAAGGACCTTGAGAACATACAATGATTTAAGTTTTGAAAAAATAAGGAAGTGGTTATTACATTTCTTTAACCCTATAATTCTTTTCCCTACTATGCCTTTGATTTGGAATACTGATCATCTGCTTTCCGGATATATTCAATTAGTTCGGGAGAGATCCGCATAATAATGCAAATATGGTTTTCCCCAGCTCCGGGGGAAGCGAAAATCACTGTATTACCATCGATAATACGACCACATTCTATAGCTTCCAGTAAATTAACACCTGCCGCGCAGGTAGCAATATTCCCATATTTCAGAAATGTTTCGTGAAATTTTCTTCTGGTATCCCTATGGCTTCTCTCCAGGCATTCCCTGCCCAGGCAACAGGCTGATGGGTAACCATAAAATCGATATCTTTAAGTGTTAAGTCCGCTTTTTCGAAACATCGACCGACAACCTCCCGCATATCGTATGTTGAACTGGAAGCTATCTCCCGATTGGCTTCGGGGTTATAAAAAGTAGTAAACAGCTGGGAATAGTCGGGGCCAGAATCGAGCCTCTTAAGCAGTAAAGGTTTACGTTTCTGATAAATAATGCCATTATGCCGGCTACCATGACTTATTGAATGTGAGGCAAGGTATCCGTATCCTGCCGCTGTTTTCGAAACGATACCTGCAATAGCTCCATCGCCCGTATCTACACTGAAATGTGTTGATTTATCGTGAACATGTGAATCAATGAAGCTGGAAACAAGCAATACATTTTTTTTTATTCCGGAACTTACCAGAGAACAGGCCAGCTCTGTCATGGTTACAAATGAGGAACAACAAGAATCGACACCATAGGCTCCGGCATTTTTCAGTTTAAGTTTATGTTGCACCAGGGAGGTGTTTTGTGGAAGAGGATGATCGGGTACCTGCGAGTGACAAAGAACCAGATCTATTTCATCGGGAGTAATTTTGGATCTAAATAATGCCAGAGCTCCTGCCAAAGTTTCGGCATCAGATGGAAGCATAGGATGAGGATACAGCGATTTTCTCAAGGACTCAGGATCAGAAGGGACCCTTCGCCTTTCTTTGGTTCCCTGAAATGGATCGGCTCTTTTTTTAGGAGGAAGACTCTCAACCCATGCATCAAACCATGGTTGATTTTTCCAGCCTTCTTCATTGGTTTCGATTCGGCCTGGTAACATACCGGTTAATTCAATAGTGCTGATATATTCGGCAGGTAAAAGTGTTTTGGTTTTAAGAAACTCGATAAGAGCGGGATGTTCGGCAGCTGATACAATTTTTGCCGGCAATAGGCACCTAAGGTTACTAACCCAGATGGAATAATATTTATATTCATGGTTTTATGGCTAACTTAAATTACAAATAACAGGGCTGATAAACCCCAACATCGGGATACCTCTATTTTTTATAGCTTTGTATACCCGTTAATCTCAATTATGAAAGCATCCTTAACTGAAAAAATCCTCGGTACATGGTATCTTCAAAGCATCCTTATGGTTGCTGACAGTAAATCAACTGAAATGTTTGGACCAAACCCCAAAGGAATTGCAATGTTCGACTCCGGGGGTAATGTAAGTACCCAAATGGGGGCGTGGAACAGAGAATCAATTCCTCAGGAGAACATCCATCAGTTAACAAATGAAGCAATAAAACATGCATTTGACAGTTACATGGCTTTTTTCGGACTATATTCCGAACCAGAACCAGGCACGATCAAGGTAAAAATTAAAGCGTGTCTTCATCCAAACCTCGAAGGAAAAGAAATAATCCGCTATGCTGAGATAGCGGACAATCAGCTTATTTTAACTTCTCCACCAGCTAAAAATGGATTAACAACGTACATTGTTAAAGCCATTTGGATAAGAAGTTAACTTTTTAACCAGGCTATAGCGTCACTTTGTGAGCCAAAATTCCGGGAAGAGAATCCGCCAATTTTTTGTCCCACTCATCTACCGCCATTTGAGCAAAGATGTTGTGAGGGAGCACAACGGCTACTTTGGTTAACCCGAGTCCGATGAGTTTAGGCATAAATACACCTGCCAGCCAATCGTTGGCTTCGTTAAAACTTCCACTCATTTTAGTACTTTCCACCAAAGCTCCTTTACATTTGTATTTCTTGTAGATGTCCATGAAATGTCCGTCCAGGACTGCTTTTAACTGCTCTGTTGTACGGAATCCTGTCCAACCGTGAAACATAATTCCCTGCTTCACATAATTAAGATCAATGTAGTGAAACACCTGGTTCAGCTTGTTAATGGATTCAACCATGTTACCTTTCTGAACAACCTTGAAATCATCTTTTTGTGAGGTAGCCTCCTTAATTACAATTTCGCTTTCCATAACGGATTTTTTAAGTGTAGATTTATTCCATAAATTACGGCTTTATCATATCATAGTTAAGAACGCTGAGGTGATATAAATCATCGAACATGAGTGATATATACCTGACAACCGTTATTGTCTCAGCTTGTTTTTTGATTATTTTTTAAAGAAATCGCTGGATCAATAAAATATCGCAAATTCATATTTTTGAATTAAAAAATGGAGCATAAACCAGTTTTCAGAAATATTTTACCTGTCCAGGTTCGTTTTAGTGATGTCGATATGATGGGGCATGTTTCAAATACAATTTATCAAAACTATTTCGATTCGGGTAAAGTACATTATTTCGATCTTGTAATTCCCGATATGGACTATATAAATATAGGCGTAGTTGGGGCTTCTGTTAAAATCGATTATCTGAAACCCATTTATATGAAAACCAAAATTCTTGTAGAAACAAGAGTTGCTATTATTGGACATAAAAGTTTAACCATGGAACACTGTCTGGTTGAGGAAGCCACTGGTGAAACACTTGCGACCTGCACAGCTGTGCTTGTGTGTTACAATCTTCTTGAGAAAAAGAGTATTCCCATTCCCGAACACTGGAAATCAAATATATTAGCATATGATCATGCTGTAATTGTAAAATAAGCCAAAATGACTGATATAAATTTTTATATTCCCGGTTTCTTAAATGAATTTCCGGAGTTTACAAACTACCAGCCATGGAATTTTCTTCCGGAATTATCGTCTATTCTCTTGCAAAGAATTGAAAAAACAGATAGTAACTTTGATGTAAAAAATGGCATTGCTATTCACAAAACTGCTATAGTTGAAGGTAATGTAACTTTAAAAGCTCCTATAATTATCGGCGAAAACTGTTTTATAGGAGCTCATGCATATTTGCGAGATGGAGTTTTTCTGGGAAAATCGTGTACAATAGGCCCTTGTTGCGAAATTAAAAGGAGTATTATTTTAAACGGCAGTACTATTGCTCACTTTAATTTTATTGGTGACAGTATTATCGGAAATCGGGTAAATTTTGAAGCAGGAGCAATTACTGCCAATCATTTCAATGAAAAAACAATTAAAACAATTTTAAT
>JAAUTT010000352.1 GCA_012031335.1 Bacteroidales bacterium
TGGGTGTAAAGTGTTTAAACGTTCAGAATACATTAAGAATAGGTCTAGTATTGAAGCGTTGGCGAAAGAACGTGGAATGACGGACACTGAAATTAAGGCGTATAACGGATTTATTAAACATGCTATGAATATAACTAGGAGAATTAAATGAAAATATGTAGGGTTTTAATTACAACGGAATGTAATTTGTCTTGTAACTACTGCTGTAATAAACTCGATATTATACAAAATTCATTTAAAATGGTAACATTTGATAAATTTATAGATTTATCAACCAGATATACCGATATCAACATTTCGGGAGGTGAACCGCTTCTTTCTGAAATTAAATTGTATAGAATGTTAAAATTACTATCTTCAAAAATAAACAAATGGTTGTATACTAACGGAACGTTGTTGCCTAATACAAAGCTAGATGTTAACGGTGTGAATATTGGAATACATGAAAATTTTGATAAAATTCAAAATAATATACAAAATCGTAAAAACAGATATGGGTTTTAATTATCCTGCTACTTCCGGGTTGTGAAGATTTTTTTGAAAAAGATTTAACCGATAAGGAGGTTGACATTATTTCGCCTTCGGACCAATTAAAGACACAATATACAACACAGAATTTCTGGTGGGAAGCTACCGATGGAGCTCTAACCTATAATGTGCAGGTAGCTACTCCGAATTTTGAAACCATTGAGAAAATAATTGTTGATACCACCCTGTCAGCTACAAATTTTAAATTCAATTTATATCCCGGGAAATTCCAATGGCGCATTCGGCCTCAGAATGGTTCATCCAAAGGGAATTACAGGGTATATTCCATGGAAATTGATACCACCCTGGACCTTCGGGGGCAGGAAGTAATGTTAAAAGTACCGTCTGAAAATATAGCCGTTAATACAACCAGCCTGAAGTTCTCATGGAAAAACTCTATAATGCATCAGATTATCGTTTTGAAGTCAGGGCTGGTGACTGGGATGGCAGAAGGATAATTAACCCGGTTATAACAAGCGATGATACGATATCGGTGTTCAATATCCCCGAAGGGGTTTTCATATGGGGCGTTCAAGCCCAAAACAATGGGTCGGCTACCACATTTTCAACCCGTACATTTATCATCGATACAACGGCTCCGAATCCGCCAGTTATAGCTGAGCCCAAAGATAGCGCAGCCTTTACAAGCTGGCCTGTGACACTGAAATGGAACCGGAAAACAGATAGCGGGTCCTCCATTAAGGATAGTTTGGTTATATCTACTGACAAGAATTTTAAGGCCGGCACCATTAAACTTGCCGAAATAACAGAAGAACAGGAAAAAAGTGTGGATATCAACAGCAGTGGGACATATTACTGGAAGGTAATCAGTAAAGATGCCGCCGGAAACGTAAGTGAGCCTACTGAAACTTTTCTGTTTACAGTTGGTCTGTCAGGTTTAAGCGATTGATAATGAAAAACAAGAAATTTATATACATACTTCTACCCCTTGTCCTTTTGGTCTGGGGAGCTATAATTTATAAAGTGTTTTTGGAAGGTAAGGATAACAATGCTGTTTTGGCCATATCCAAACCAAAGATATTAACTGAAAATTCTGCCTTGCAAGATACATTCACCCTATTCTGTGATTATAGAGATCCATTTTTAGGACAGGGAGCATCCAAATCAGCGTTAAGCAATAGTGACAGGTTCAAAAACAAGCAATCCAACTCACAAAATACTGTTGAAAGACTTATTCTGCAAGACATCAGATTTTATGGACTTATTTCCAATGCAAAAGACAAAAAGAAAATAGGATTGATGAAGCATCAAAATAAAGAAATTCTCATCCGGGAAGGAGAAGTATTAAACAATGAAATTAAAATACTTAGACTTTTCACCGATTCTCTTGTCTTTTCATTTCAAAATAGAAAGCAAACAGTAAAAAGAAGCTAAATGGTTGTACCAATAAAAAAAATATGTAGCCTCCTTTTAATTTTATACATGGCAACCTGTCTTGCAAGAGGGCAGAAGTCAGAGCCGGAAAATTTAAGGAACATTACTGTAACCAGGGGAGACACGGTTATTAAAACCACTATTTGCTATCAGTATCCAAAAATTGATGTAAAGACAGCTGCCAATTTCTATTGGTACTATGCAGGTGAGATTCATAAGAATGCAGGAAGCTATTCGGGCAAGCCTCTTCATGGGAAATATGAGTTGTTTGATAAATCCAACAATCTTTTGGAACAGGGCAACTTTGAGTTTGGATTGAAAACAGGCATCTGGACAAGGTGGTACACCAACGGGTTTAAAAAGGAAGTAATTTTTTATAAAGAAGGACTGTTAAACGGTGAACTATTTTCAATACAGTGATCGCGGTAAACTTTTGGTTAAAAGATCATTTAGCAAAGGTGTTCCGGATGGTCTTTCTATTTTTTACTCAAAAGATACAACAATTGAGAAAGAATATAAAAATGGTATTGAGAAACCGGGTAAACTCCCAAAGCAAAAAACCGCAAAATTTAAAAAGGGGAAAAACAGCAACGAGAACCTGGTTTCAAAGGAAAATCAAATACCTGCAACTGATACTGTGCAGGTAAATTCCAACAAAAGATTGTTCCATCGGAAAGTACTTAAACAGGATACCACTAAAAACGTGAAGTAAAGATGTTAAAAGCAGGAGCTTTATATTATGCAATTTTTTGTCTCGTTTTTTGTAATCCTAATTACCGGATTTCTAACGCTTCAGCATTGGTATCATTCCTATTTCATTCACTACGTCCAGCAAGGAGAAAGATTGGAGAAGAATCTTAATTCAGCACTAAATATTACACTTCAAATGCCGGAAATTCTTCAGGTGGATACCGCACAATATCTTGATTTGTATCAGGATAGTACGGATATGGTAGCAATTAGCAAAAAGCGTTGGGGAGGGTATCTCATTATTAAGACCATGGCCAGGTGGAGGGTGATTGAAAAATCAAAACACACCCTGTGCGGGGCTGAGATTCTACCCAAAGATGCCGTGGCACTTTACCTGGCTGATGAAGGTAAATATTTATCCATCGCAGGTAATACCATGATAAAAGGAAATGTATATCTGCCAAAACTTGGAGTTCGTAAAGGATACATTGAAGGTAAAGGATTTTCGGGGACAAAATGATTGAAGGAAGCAAATATGAGAGCAAAAAGGAGCTTCCGGAATCTGACCCTGAATTTGTAAGGTCAAATAACCCTACAACGCAACAAACTGTTAATACAGAAGATAGTATATTGTCCGTTTAACGTAATTAAAAAATATTCACAATTCTTTTAACAACAAAACCCTACAATTCCATTCAAATAACCAGTTAACCCTTGAAAATATTGACATCCAGGGAAATATTAAAATAATTTCCAAAACAAACATTGTGGTACGGAAGACCGCACAGCTTGACAATATCATACTATACGCTCCCAAAATTGAAATAGAAGACGGGTTTACCGGATCGTTGCAGCTTTTTGCTTGTGATACATTGCTGGTAGGAGAGAAGTGCACCCTCAGGTTTCCATCCTTTATTGCAGTTATGGAACCCACCGGAAATCGACCGATCATTGAAATAAAAAAAGATACCCGGATTTTAGGAGATGTTGTTATGCTTTCCCGCTCTGAGAGCAAGCATATTATTGCCGAATGCCGGGTTGGTTCAGGGACTTCTGTTAGTGGAACTATATTTTGTGAAGGACGGCTGGAGCTGAATGGTTCTGTTAGTGGGCAGATATACTGCAAGAGTTTTCTGCTTCGTACCCGTTCCTCCGAGTATGAAAACCATCTGTTAAATGCTAACATCGATGGCAGGTCCCTTTCAACCTATTATGCCGGAAGTTTGATTTGCAAGAAACAGGGCTGTTACAAACAAATAGAGACACTGCAATGAAAAAGCGCCTGAAAGCATCCACTTTATTAGAGGTTTTGGTAGCGATGACCATTATTATTACCTGCGCAGGGGTAGGGTTAATGGCTATATCAAACCTTTCCAGGGATTTGAACGGTGATATCAGAATCGAGGGAGATATATATTTAAGAAAAGTAATGGCAGACAGTCAATTTGAGAATGATTATGCCGATAAAACATTTGAATTTGAAAATATCAAGATTGAACGATCGGTTCAGCAGTATCAGAAAAGTACAAGGCTTAATCTTGTAATTCTGGAAGCCTATACCATTTCAGGAAAAAAGATAGGAACAATTAAAGAAGTCATTTTGGTTAATCCACTTAAGCAAGATCAGAAAGATGAGTACAAAGATGCACACAATCCTGTCCCGGAAGGTTATAAATAACCAAATAACTTTTGCAAGATATCCGGCATTTACAATAACGGAGCTGGCTGTTTCATTATTGATCAGTGGCCTAATCGTACTTGCAGCATTCAATGTAATGGATGGTTTTTCGTCCCTTGCTGCTAAAACCACCCTTCAAAATAATATCCATCTGGAAAAAATACAATTTTTTAAAGCCATTTCTGAAGATATGGGAAAAGCAAAAACCATAAAGCATTATGATGATGAAACAATTTTTTATTTACCGGATGAACAAGAAATCTCATATAAAATTGAATATGATGGAGTTGTTAGAACAATCGGAGAGGTTTCCGATACAATTTCTATAGTAATAACCTCCTGGCATATGATCTATCAGAACAAGCTGCCAACAGCACTTGAAATGGAAGTGACTTCAGAAACCACGGATATTGAATTGTACAGGATTTTAAAGAGATACGACAATGAAGTTCTTATGAATTTAACTTCACTTAAAACGGAATAAACAGGTCAAAGCTAAATAAATAAGGATGGCAATTCAGATTCAGCATATAAAACAGCAGCAGAACCAAAAGAAACACTCGGAACATTCGGGTAAAAACTTCTTTTCCTTTTTGAATAAAGAAATTCATTTCGGGAATAACAGCCTGTCAGACAAGAAAAAGGAAGCATTTTATTCGGAACTTAACATTTTACTCTCCTCCGGTATTGATATACGATCAGCACTGGATATTATAGTAGAAGAACAAGTTAAGATTAAAGAAAAAGAACTTTTCACGGTCATCCGCAACAAAGTCATAAATGGGATGAGCCTTTCAGAGGCCATTGAAAAAAGCGGGAAATTTACCCCTTATGAATACCATAGTCTTAGAATCGGGGAAGAAAGTGGTAAAAATAAAAGATGTCCTTTCGGACCTGCATTTATATTATACCAAAAAAATCAAAACAAAAAAATTTATGCTATACCGTTCAATTCAAAACTTTTGTAAATACAGGACAAAAGAACCTCAAGAACTAACAGTTGAATACATTGACAAATCAGATTTATTGGTTTTTTCTATCAATGGACACGAAGTATTTAATATCAGCTATAACAATAATTTTGAATCCATTGCTGCCGCCATCCAAGCTATCAGATATACCCAAAAATTGGATTAGTTGTTTACAAAATATTTTGCAAAAAGGTGAGATGTTTTTCTGCATTTCATCTTTTTGGTTTTATAAGCCAAAAAAATCTTGTTGCATAAATCTATTACATGGAGCATTCAATTTTTTAAGGATTAATTTCATCCCTTACTTTTCTATACCCCCTTCATATCACCTTCTTTTAATGCGGGTAACGATGATTTCATCTCCCAGACAAGGACTAGCCACTGCTTCCCAGTCTAGCCGTACCGGTACTGGA
>JAAUTT010000353.1 GCA_012031335.1 Bacteroidales bacterium
TGCTGTATTTTCGCATGTTTTCCGCAACTCTTCTCTCCCAGTTTTTCATATTCATTTTTTCAAAACTTCTTCCGAAAGATTCTGAAAGTCAATTTCAGCACCCAGGTTAGATGTTATCCTTGATTTTGTTCCGGATTTGGAATTTAAATCGAGCGAATAAGCTATTTCGCCTTTTATAATGCTGCGGGTATTCGATTTCATCCCTGCTATTTCCATCTGCATTTCGGTGGCTTCTTTAGCACCATAATCGTCGAAATACAATGTTTGTGCAACATCCGTACCCATGGTTTGTGTCTTATATTCCACGATGCCCGATTTTATGCCATACTTTTGTTTCCCTTCTTTACCTTTTTCACTAACTGTTGATACAATCGTTCCCAGTTCTTTTTTTCGTTTCTCCTCCTTTGCAGGATACAATAAATGCAAGGAAAGCAATAAGGATGTAATAGCTAAAGTTTTTCATTTTATAGTTATATGGTTTGAACGGTAAATTTAAGGTTGGACAATCAAGGAAATATCCCTTTTTTCGTGGATTTTTGGGCCAGAACAATCAGGTGAACAAAAAATTTGATTATACCTGTGTTTTCTATTGCGTTTCATTAACTTTCGCATGTTAACTTAACTATTTTTATTACCTGATTATGAGATATGTATTTTTATTGCTCCTGCTATTTGTGAAAGTTGGGGTTACCGAAAATTTATATTCCCAGCAGGAAAATTCATCCTTAAAGCGATTGCTTTTTTTACCGCCAAAAACGACCAGGCTCATGTAAGCTTTGTACACGAAGCAAACCGATGGTTTTCGGAAATAGCCGAAAGTAACAATTTTGTTTACGACACAACCAGTAACTGGAGTATTTGAATGATAGTTTTCTTACTAATTATAAAAGTGGTAATATTTCTGGATACCCGACCCGATAACCCGGAACAGCGGGAGGCTTTCGAAAATTACATGAAAAACGGAGGCGCTTTTCTCTGTTTTCACTTTGCTGCATTTGCACTTACTCCTTCTGCTTACCCGCAGAATTGGAACTGGTATCATAACGAATTGCTGGGATCGGGAGAGTATAAGGGTAATACCTGGCGGCCAACTTCGGCTATATTAAAAAAGGAAGATAAAAACCATAAAATATTAAACGGACTGCCTGATAAACTTACAAGCAGTCCTAACGAATGGTATAGCTGGGAAAACGATCTGAAGAAAAACCCCGACATTCAAATTCTGTATGCCATAGATTCTACAAGTTTCCCTCTAGGAACCGGTCCAAAACAACACGAAATATGGCACTCGGGTTATTATCCCGTAGTATGGACCAACCGTAAATACAGGATGGTTTACATAAACATGGGACATAACGATATCGACTATGAACATAATTCCGGTAAAGAACTTTCCTTTACATTCGGAAATAGAGACCAGGACAAGCTAATAATGAGGAGTTTGCTGTGGCTTGCTCAGATTAATTAGCACTGTAAACTTCTGCATTAACGTGAGCAATCTGAATGTTGATCCTGTTGCGGTATTTTCTTACTAAAATGCGCCGTTCGCAGGCAAGCCAACCTATAGCCATCATTATATCGGACTCGCTGATACATGTGATTTCGCGGATTGCACTAACCGATAATTCACCATGCTCCTGTAAATGTTTCAAAATAATGCCGGAGTGGTATATAATTTCTATTTTATTCATTTTGTTATAATTAAGTGGTTCAATTAAAAATGAAATACATTTTTCTACCGTTATTATGACCTTAATACAAGTTAAAAAAGAAATTCCCTACCGTTTTTTGTCTTTTTAAGACGCAACGCTTGTCAAATAGTTAC
Organism: Bacteroidales bacterium; assembly: GCA_012031335.1. The sequence continues at coordinate 1,826 of JAAUTT010000353.1, forward strand.
ATCTACCCTTTAAACTTTAAAAATTGTGTATATGAAAACTAAGATAATAACCAGTGTATTAGCAGGATTAATTGGCCTTGCATCCTGCACGAAAGACAATGATTCAGTTTTGGAATTAAATTATATTTTCGGTTTTAATAATGGCAATGAAGGCTGGACAGGAGATTTTTGCAGATTATCCGGTTACCGATTCACTGTTTTATGAGCTGGAATTTTAAGCATACCAGGTTGCCAGCTCCGCTGGATACAGCTGTTAAGGCGTTAAAAATTTCGGGGAATAATCACAGCGACGATCTATTTATGTTTATAAAACGGAAAATAACCGACCTGGAGCCCAATATGGAATATATTGTGTACTTCAATATCGAACTGGCCTCCAATGCGCCTACAAATGCTATTGGGGTAGGGGGCGCTCCTGGCGAAAGTGTTGGGCTTAAAGTGGGTGCCACCACAAATGAGCCTAAGAAAATAACGGAAGGAACGGATTATGTGATGAATATCGACAAGGCTAATCAGATGCAATCGGGTAAGGACATGAAGCTGATTGGTCATATTGGTGTTGCAGATACCACAACGGTTTTTACGTTGATAAAACGGAATAATAATGCTTTTCCTCTAAGGGTAGCCACAAACAGTAAAGGCGAAGCTTGGGTGATCATAGGCACAGAATCGGGCTTTGAGGCTACTACTACGCTGTATTATAAGAAAATTGAAATTTCTTTCGTAAGAGAAAGGAGTGTAAATAAATAGGTTAATGTTTATTGCCGCAAATGTTTCTAATGCTTGGGTACTGCGGTTCATAAAAGCAAACTGAGGATTTGCGGCAATGTTTTCTAACTTTTGAGTTAATAGAGAAAAACCATATCTTTTTCAGAAATTCATCTATCTGCAATTGCGGAATTTTATTCCCCATAACATTCACATACTCCAGATATTCAAGTTCAAAAAGCGGTGATATGTCGTCGATATAATTGTTCGACAGATCAACTACACGTAAATTTCTCAGGTTGCTGAGTGCGTCGATATATCCAATCTGGTTATCGGCAAGGTAAAGTTCTTCTGTTTTATCGAGATGATAAAGCTGGGAAATATCTGTAATCTGGTTTTTGGATAAATCTATTACTGCCGCATGAATACAATATTCTATTCCTTCCAGATTTTCAATTTCATATTCGGCCATTTCGATATCCTCAAAATCTTCGAGATAATAGGATGGGAGATCAACCTTCATCGATCCGTAAACTTTTCGCTTAACGGCATTGTAAAAGGAATTCTCTTCAGCAAAGAAGTCAGTATCTTCGTACGATTCAGCCTCCTCTTCCGAATCGAAATATTCAAATCCCTCCCGGTCGTAATCCCAAACATATTCGGGAGAGTAATCAATATCATCATCAATTTCAACGCCAGCTGCCGATAAATTATCAATATCTTTTATAATAAGTATATGGGCATACTGGTTCATGCTTTCGAAGTTCCCCGAATGGTAAAATTTGTCAATCTCCTGATTATACAATACTTCCTTATCGGGGTGATATATCATAATCAACCGCGAAAAACATTTGCCGATATTATTGTCGGGAATTTCGGTAAATTCAGATACGATTTTGGAGATTTGCCTGATACTGCTGTACTGCTTTGTTTTATAAAGATCTATAATTGTTGCAGTTATATGGTTTAGGTTGACTCCTGTATATGATTCTTTTAATTTTTTATATAATTCATTTCCAGTCATACCGAATATTAGTCTTAAAAAATCAAATGTATTCGGAAATTAACGGAAAAGCAATTGTTGCAGATATGTGAATCATCGTTTATTTTTTTATATTTATTTGACCTTGAAAATGAAACTCTTTTTTTATACACAGGTTTGAATGGAATTGTCATTGTTATCTTTCTATCATCATTTAATAATTAAACAATTATTTTTTCTTTTCATGCAACCCTCAAAAAAATATCTTGTCTTTTAATATCGTAAAGCTTTAGCATTGGTAACAAAGAGCATAGAAATACACAGGGACCTGATAGAACAGAGTAAGAGGGGCGACCGCAAATCGCAACACCAGCTCTATAGCTTTTATTCCAAGGCTATGTTCAATATTTGTTACCGTATGCTCAATTCGGTTCATGAGGCTGAAGATGTTTTACAGGATGCATTCTGTGACGCATTCCGAAGTCTGGACACTTTTCGGTATGAATCAGGGTTTGGTTCATGGTTAAAGCGTCTGGTGATAAACCACTGCCTTAACCACCTTAAAAAAGAAAGGTGAATCTGGTGCACCACGACGATATGGCCTTGTTTGACGAACCCGAAGAAACGGTTACCAATGATGAAGAAATTCAGTACGAAGTTTTAAAAATACACAAGGCCATGCAACAGCTGCCCGAAGGATACAGGATCATATTTTCGCTTTACCTTATCGAAGGATACGACCATACAGAGATATCGGAGATAATGGGTATCAGCGAATCGACATCCAAGTCGCAGTTTTTGAGAGCTAAGGGTAAAATTCGTGAAATACTTAAAGTACCTGCATTATGAGCGAACGGTTGGAAGAGTTTATGAAGATGCACCGGGATGAATTTGATCTCCTGGAACCTGCTGATAAAGTATGGAATAACATTGATGCTAATCTTAACAAGGGTAAGAAAAGGAGTTTTTATCCTGTACTTTGGAAAGCTGCGGCCATATTAGTTGTGTTTGGATATTCATTCTGGGCCCAGATGAAAATGGAACAGACATCGCCCGAAATAAAGGAGTATGTTTCGGTTAATAAACCGAAAGAAACCATCGCGGCTCCCGAACCCGAAACTAAAGAAATGCCTGTTATTGCAAAACAAATGGATAAGGTAATGCCCGAATTTGCAGAAACTGAGCAGTATTACAACCGAAAGGTGAATAGTACAGTGAATGAACTAAAGGTGTACCTGGTGAAATATCCCGAAGTTGCAAATGATATGAAAAAGGATCTGGCCGAACTCGACAGCGTTTACCGGGCTTTAAAACACGATTTGGGTGATAACGTTGCCCATGATGAAATTCTGAATGCCATGATCCAGAATTACCGGATGAAGCTTCAGATACTGGAAGAAATAAAAAGTGAACTAATGCAGACTGGAACTGCAAAACCTAAAAATGACAGCCATGAAATTTAACAAATGGTTTTTTATAATCGCCGGAATATTTCTGGGTACGGCCCAGGCATTCCCTCAGAATTTCTCTGAAAGTAAAAAATATATACACCAGTTTCCGTTATCAGCAAAAACTTCGGTGGAGATAAATAATAAATACGGTAAGATACAATTACTTACCTGGAATAAAGATTCTGTTAAGGTTGATATCGACTTTTATATATCGTCCTCCTCTCTGTCGCGGCTTAATAAACTGAGACAAAACATCAATTTCGACTTTTCCAATTCCAATACTTTTGTGGTAGTGAAAACGATGTTTGGGAAAACTCAGTCGAATGTAATCGACGAGATTAAAGATTTTGCCGAAGCTATTGTTAGTGGCAGTAACGAAGTTCGAATTGATTACACCGTTTATATTCCGCAAAGCCAAACACTGAAAGTGACAAATAAGTATGGCGATATTTATGCCGACGACCTCACCGGCGATGTACAGCTTATTCTGTCGAACGGCGATCTGAAGGCGAACGACCTGAAAGGAAATACACAAATATTCCTGAGCTTTGGTAATGCTTTTATCAACCAGATAAGTAAAGGTAGAATTTCGGCCGAGTATGCCGATATGGACATCCGCACCGCCGGCAATATTACTCTCGAATCGAAGTCGTCCAAAGTACACCTCGAAAAGGGGGATGTCCTGAAAC
>JAAUTT010000354.1 GCA_012031335.1 Bacteroidales bacterium
TACAATAACATCACCAGGTTGGATCCGATGATTTGAAATTACATCACTTCTTTTCATCCGGCAAACCACCGTTGAATCAACTATTATTGTACGAACCAGGTCGCCAACATCTGCCGTTTCTCCTCCCGATGAATAGATGTTTACATTTTGTTCGCGCAGTTCTGCCAACAATTCTTCAGTGCCATTGATAATAGCGGAAATTACCTCACCGGGAACCAGAAGTTTGTTTCGGCCTATTGTGGAAGAAACAATTATGTTATCGACAGCGCCAACACAAAGCAGGTCGTCGATATTCATGATGAGGGCATCCTGAGCGATACCTTTCCATACGGAGAGGTCGCCGGTTTCTTTCCAGTAAATATAAGCTAAGGACGATTTGGTGCCGGCACGTCGGCATGCATTATAAGGCAATAGTCAGGATCGCCGGTTAGCATATCAGGAATTACCTTACAGAAGGCTTTTGGAAACAAACCTTTGTCAATATCTTTAATAGCGGCATGCACGTCTCCCTTGGATGCGGAAACGCCACGCTGGTTGTATCTCGATTCTCCGGACATAATTAAGTTACCGAATTATTTTTGAGCTGAATAGTCGGTCCGCAATACCCTGAATTCCGTACGACGGTTTATCTGATGTGCAATTTCCTGCAAATCCGAATCGGGAAGTTTGCTGATATATTCTTCAGTCAGCACTGTTCCATCCTTGAGGAAAGGGTATTGTTGGGCCAGTTTTGTATCTACTGTTTTCGGATCTGATTCACCATAACCCTTAGCAGTAAGACGATCGGAGGTTACACCTTTGGATATCAGGTAATTTACTACCGACTGAGCTCTGCGCTGAGAAAGTGATATGTTATCAGCATCGCCGCCACGGGAGTCAGTGTGCGCTCCAAGTTCAATGGTAATATTAGGGTTGTCAGCAAGCGTTTCAATAAGCTCGTCGAGTGCTACCATTGATTCGGGACGAAGGTCAGCTTTGGCATAATCGTAAAAGATATTTGGAAGCTCAATTGGCTTTTCTATGGAGGAGAGGTAAATAACGGTGCGGAAGTCTTTACTCTTATCCAGCCTTGGTGGTTCTCTTTCCTTTCCGTTCAGTAACCTTCCTTAGATCCGATAAGCACATAATCGGTTGCAGCTTTCATGATCATCCTGAAATTACCACTTTTATCGGACTTGATATCGACTGTTAGTCCATCGCTGCTGACTGATTTGATATTGGCCTCGGCAATTGGCTGGTCGGTTTTCTCATCTTTTACTAAACCTATAAGGTTAAATTTAAGAGGAGGGAGGTTGAAGGTGAATATATCATCGTCGCCTTTAGCAGTGCGGCTTGAACTTAAATAACCCTTTTCAACGTCATTCTGAAAAACAATACCGAAGTCATCAGCATTAGAGTTTACCGGGGTTTCCATATTTTCAACTTTCCAGCTTCCGTTAGTGTTTTGTTTTGCCTTGAAAATATCGAGTCCCCCCAAACCTGGATGACCGTTGGAAGAAAAATAAAAAGTGCCATCGCTGTGAATATAGGGAAATACTTCCTCGCCCGGCGTATTGATGTCGGCGCCCAGGTTTTCGGGAGTACTCCATTCATCCCCTTTATTGGCACGGGTAACTTTCCAGATATCTTTGCCTCCAAATCCGCCTGGCATGTCTGATACAAAATACAGGATAAGTTCATCGGCTGACACTGCAGGGTGAGCAACAACAATTGAGTCGCCGGCAATTTCTATAGGTTTGTCCTTTCCCCAGTTTTCGCCATCGCGTTCAGAATAATAAATCTGACATCCGAAGGATTGGTTTTTACCCTTTTTACAACGGGTAAAATAAGGGTGTTAAAATCTTTTGAAACACAGGGAGTACCTTCTTCGAATTCGGTATTGATATTTTCACCCAGGGGAATAGGCTCGCTCCAGGTGCCTTTGCGATCCATACGGGTTATGTAGATGTCTGTAAAATTCTGACCAGTAGCACCGTGAGTTGCTGTTCCTGTGGATCCGTCGCGCGAGGATGTGATAAAAACAGTTCCGTAATCATCACTGGCAAAAGTTGGGGCAAAATCATTCTCCTTTGAGTTGAAAAATTTCATATTATCTACCTGGTATCCACTTGGGTTATCCATCCATTTCATGGCCAGGTCGCACGATTTTATGCCGTCATTTGCTCTGGTTTCATCAGTGGATAGCTCTTTGTATTTCTTAAAATCTTCCTTGGCTTCCTCATACTTCATGTTCATTTTTTTGGCTTCGGCCATATAGTAATAGGCCAAGGGCTCGGGGATACCTCTTTTTATGGCTTTGTCGTACCAAAGTTCGGCTTTAACCGGTTCATTCGTAAGTCTGTAACATTCAGCAATTTTATACAGAATTACAGCTCTGGTCGACTTATCAGTAATTGAATTATAAGCAGCCCTGTATAAATCGAGGGCCACATAATACTCGCCTGCTTTAAATGCTGCTTCAGCCTTTGCCGTTTTATCGCGTTGCGAAAAGGCCTGTACATTAATGATAAAGATTGCAATAAGAGAAATAAGAAAAAATTTATTTCTTTTCATGTTTAAAGAAGTTTATAAGGGTCAGAAAATTTATTTTCCGAAGTGATCATTCCGTTCGAAATAATGGTATTACTGCAATTAAAGCGTAAAAATAGTTAATTTATTTTCTTAACCAATTAAAAAAAAGCTACCCAAAAATTGACAATAAGTAAAATACATTCTATATTTGTTTGTTCATTCATTGAATAAACTTACAATTTTAGGTTTTATGTATAAATATATTATTTTTGATATAGACGGAACGATGCTCGATACAGAAAAAGCAATTCTGTGTGCTTTGCAAAAACTACTTAAAATTGAAAAGAACAAAGATTATAGTGCCGATGAGTTATCCTTCGTACTTGGAATACCCGGGCATATTGCGTTGGCAAAGCTTGATATTTCAAATATTGATAACGTAAATAATAAATGGAATAGTTACCTAAGGGAATACGACTCCTATATTCGTTTGTACCCTGGTATCAGCAGTACCGTAAGAAATCTTTCAGAAAATGGTATTATAACCGGGATTGTAACTTCCAAAACACGGGAGGAATATGAAGCTGACTTTGTTCCATTCGGTATGCATACCTATTTTAATTATGTAGTATGTGCGGATGATACACAAAAGCATAAACCCCATCCCGAACCGTTATTAAAAGCCCTTGAGATGGCGAACATTTCGGCATCTCTTACCCTTTACATAGGCGATACTATATACGATCAACAATGTTCCCTGGCAGCTAAAGTAGACTTTGGACTGGCACTTTGGGGGACACATGATAAAGAATTAGCTGCCAAATACAGGTTTAATTCACCCATTGAAATTTCGGAGATATTTAGTTTTTGTTCATCACAAAAAACGGTTTAAAAGTGGTAAAGAGTTTATTTAATTTAACTGAAAATAGTCATAAACAAGTGCTTAACCTGATACGTCTTTACAGAGAAATATCGGGAGCTGAGCTGGCCAGGCTTACAAACCTTCGTCCATCTACTGTGTTGTATATTTTGCGTATACTTGATGAAAAAGGACTGATAGAAATTAGCGGCACTGGCGAATCGACTACAAAAGGCGGTAAAAAGCCAACCCTTTGGAAAATTAAAAGTAATATCGGCTATGTAATTGGTCTTGAAATTCTTGTTCACAAAATAAGGATGGTTTTAACCGGTATTGAAGGCGCCTTCTGGATAAAACGGAACATATACCTGCCAGTAAACTAAATGATAAAAATACTGGTGGATGAATTGATAAAAGCCATTCAATCCCTCATAGATAAGCATAAACTTCCGCTTAATAAAATTGTTGGAGTTGGCATAGCAGTTCCTGGAATGGTCGATGGTAAAAATGGTCATATTCATTATGCTGCTGCTATGGGGGTGGAAAATTTCCCCTTGAAACTTAAACTCGAAAGTAAGTTGCAGCTTGAGTATACCATTGCTAATGACGCCAATGCAGGTGCAATGGATGTAAAATGGTACACTGAACCCAATCAGAAACTTCCGGCCAATATTGTTTATATAACATATAATCAGGGTGCCAAGAATTTGGGAGCAGGACTTATCATTAACAATGTTTTATATTATGGTGTATCGGGTGCTGCAGGTGAGATTTTTTATCCGTTACCCAAAATTCCCTCAATTATTGAACGAGGAATAAAAAAGCTGGGTCCGGATCATCCGGTTCTGAAACACAATGCTGCCGAAGATGTGAAAATTTCAGATATCATGCAGTTTGCCAGACAAGATTGTTCTTTATCCACCTTCGTGATCGAAGAAATTTGTAAAGTAATTGCAGATGAAATAGCCAGAACGATTGGGTTTATAAATCCCGATCTGATTGTTATTGGTGGCGAATATTACCATGCAGGAAGATTCTCCTGAAAAAATATATTGTGCCTTATGCCCACGAAAGAACAAGCGGTTACTTGAAGCACGGATATTATATGCCCGAAATCAGGTTTTCGCAGTTTGGGAAATTTTCGGTTGCAGCAGGAGCTACCGCTTTATTACTTAGTGAATTAATGGAAAACTAATCAGATTGTATATGAATTATAATGTTACAAGCAAGGTTGAAGAGTACTTCAAAAGTTTGAACAATGAGCTGGAAGACAGCAATTCATTGTTTAAAATACCCTTAATCCAGGTTGATAACTATGTTGAACTAGGCCAGCTAACAGCTTTACGATTTCTGGAATGGGTTTGTCTGAACCCGGGTGGGGTAGTAGCGCTTCCAACCGGACGAACTCCCGAGTTTTTTATCAAATGGATGCAATATTACCTTGGTAACTGGGAAAAGGAATTAAGTAAAGGTTTGCTGGCAAAAATCGGATTCGACAGCAAAATAAAGCCCGATTTCAAATCGTTGCATTTCTTTCAGCTCGACGAATTTTTCCCTATTAAGCCTGAGCATGAACGTTCTTTTACTTATTTTGTAAAGAAATACTATATCGATGGTTTTGGTTTCGACCAGAAAAAAACACATCTTATAAACACCTACCAGTTTACAGAAGCACAAAAAAAGATAGTAGGCGATATTCATAATATCGATTCTGTTTTTCCTGATGGAATAATCGATCTTAGTCTCCGAATTAAGAAACCAACTACTGAGCAGGAAATCCTTAAGCATAAAACTATCAAACTCTTTGATGAATTCTGCGGAAAATATGAAGAAGAAATTCGTACCCTCGGTGGTATAGGATTTTTTCTGGGCGGATTGGACCCGACGGACACATTGCCTTTAATGTGAGAGGTTCGAGCCACATTCACATACACGTTTAACCAATATCAATTACGAAACACAGGCTGCTGCAGCGGCAGATCTTGGAGGTATTGAAGTTGTGCGTAAAAAAGCCGTAATAACCATGGGGCTCGAAACAATTACATATAATCCGCAGGCTGTTGCAGTGATTATTGCTGCAGGTGAAGCAAAAAGTCAGGTTGTTGCCGATGCTGTTCAGAAAGATTCGAGTCTTGAGTACCCCGGGAGCAGCCTTCAGAAACTTCCAAATGCCCGTTTCTTTATCACACGAAGTGCTAATGTTAAACTGAAGCTGACAGAGAAAAATATAAAAAAACTCTACCAATGAAAATCAATATTTCATCCGAATATATTGAGAAA
>JAAUTT010000355.1 GCA_012031335.1 Bacteroidales bacterium
TTGGCAAAATGTGGATAAAACACTTTATTACCAGGCGATGGAACGAGTTGAATGGCATACTCCTTTAATTTTTCCCCATCCTTCGTACAGGTAATTTCAAAAAACTTTTAAATTTATTCAATTGAATTTAAAACAATTGATTCAAAACGACAAACCTGGATATAAAATCAAAAAAGTATTAAGCAAATATCATTAACATACTAAGAGAAAGTTTAAACAGACTATAGTAATAAATAATTTATAACACGAAAATTTATGTCACTCCCTGTTTTTGAAGCAATCGGATTTCAAAAGATTCTGGATAAGGGGGGTCATTCAAAACCCTGGGTTGTACTGATCAAAATAAGTGACAGTTTAAAACCATACGTTGTAAAGCTTTACAAAACCACTGATATAGAAGCCAGAAACAAAATGACTGCTGAAGTAATGGGAAACTTATTAGCACGTGAGTTTGAATTGAATTCAGCCAATGCAGCTATTATTAATTTTTCGCCCGAATTCCGAATGAAACTGAATGCAGCATGTGAAGAGGTATTATCGGTTGTTGATGAACGTCCAAAATTTGGATCAGAGTTTATAGAGGGTTCCCTTATGTTTAACCCGCAAACTGACAGGCAAACTATTCATAACATAATTGATGCGCCACTTTTATATGCTTTCGATTACTTTTTATGCAACAGAGATAGAAATAATAATAAACCTAACCTCCTGGTTAAAAGAAATGAAGGTATATTGATCGATCATGAGATGGGGTTGGAAATTGATAGAGGTACAATTGATAATCTCTTAAAAGAAATATGGGACTCCCGGTACCAATACCATTTGTTTTATAATTACCTGAAAGAAACAAGAGGTAACAAAAACAACTTATTTGATGAGTTCTTGTTTTATTTGAATACATTGAAATTCACAAAATTTGATACTTACTTTGAACAGTTGGAATCACTAGGATTTAACACTCAAAAAGAAATTATCAAAGAATATTGGTTAACAGTTCAGCAAAATTCGAGTAAATTTGAAACTATTTTAAAAAGATCTATCCAATGAACAAGCAGCTTATATATAGTATATTGCAATATAAGCATTCACCTGTACTTCGTGAAGCTATCAACATTGGCATATTGTTTTATTTCCCCGACCAGGAAAAGAAAATACATTTTCACTTTACGGATGCAACCCGTTTACGGTCTATCTACAAAGATTTTGATATTCGTTATTTTAATACCATTCTAAAAATTATCCGGATAAATATTGAACAATATTCCGACCATATTTATGCTACTTCTCTTCAAACTTCAAACTTTAAGAAGTTTATTAATGATTTCCTCCTTAAGGAAGACGATTCGGCTTTACAATTCAGCGAAATCCAATATGCAATAAATTCCTTTTCAAATGTCGAAAAAACTGTTGAAGCTTTTATTCACCTGTTACTTCCTTTAAGTGAAAAGAAAGACCATGAAGTGATTAAACACGATGAAAGGTTTATTTTAAAAAAATTCAGAACACGATTATTGTCCATTAAACCAGAACTGGACGGCCATTTGAAAAAGGATGTGGAAATTACCACTGAAGAAGTTAGCCTGAAATTTGAATTTGCCTGGAAAAATGGTTCTCTGAACCTAGTTCAGCCTCTTAGCTTTGACCTTCTGGATAAACACGCTATTCAAAAAAAACAGCTGAATTTTGCAGTTATCTGAACTGGTTAGGAAATTATACTCAAACAAATAACTATAGGATTGATCTTTTGCTTTCCGGGCCTCAACATAAAGAATTAAGTGATGCTTATAATAAATCCCTAAAATTGCTTGAGAAATCAGAATCGAATAAAAAGCTCATAGCTTTTGAGGAGATTGATGGATATGTCGATTCTGCAGCTGAGTATATCCTCTCCGAACTCCAAAACTAATTTTTCCAAAACACTCCCCGGATCAGATTTCCCACTTGCCAGATCAGGTTTTAACGCCTCCGGATAGGGTTTTTATCCATCCCGATCAGGTTTTATGGCGGCCCGATCAGGTTTCCTGCCATCCCGATCAGGTTTTTACCTCCCGGATCACCATCCAGGAAAAAGAAAGTGTCTAAATAGTCACAAAATACAATTTAAACACGATGACATGAAGACACAAAGCATTTAAATTCTGATGTATTTCTTCGTGGCAATAGTGTCTTAGTGTTTTACATTTAACTTCTTACCCAGCTTCTTAATTATTCTGGAGTTGTTTGTTCTTACTTGATAATTCAAGCATTTCCCTTCTTCCGCGATAAGCTGTTTTTCTGTTGGAAAAACATGCTTACATAGCCTTTCTTTCGGGCCTCGTCGCGCCAAAAGATATATTGACCATGGTGACGTATCTCGTCTACAGCTTCCTTTACATAGGCATAAGCTTTGTCGCGGGTAATTTTCATCTTATTGCCTTTTAGCCTGGCTCCGTTCGATTTTGCCAGTAAGTCGGCCATCTCTGCCGAAATAGTCGCAGCTTCATCGAACAGGTTCTGATCGATGTTTACTTTAGCTAAAGGTTCCGGATTGGCTTTCGCCAGAACTGAGAGGTCACTCAGGTCCTGGATCATATCTGCATTGCCTCCTCCATCAGCAATTTTCTGCACAATGCTTAACAAATCGGGGATGTTCCGGTAAGCATGGAAACAATGGTGCAGCAGTTCGTCGCGCAGTTCGAAAGCTGCGGGAGACTTTTCGCCCCATTCCTTTTGGGCCGTTTCGACCGAATTAAACTCTTTTTGCCATATACTCTGGATATAACGGCATGCACCAATACGCAAAGGCAAATCATTAACCAAATTCCAGTCTATACCGGCCTTGATTAGTTTTTCCTTGTCGTCCTGGCTCCATTCATAAAGGTCTTCGGCTTCCTGCAGGGCTATGGCTACAGGAATAGCAGGTTCCTTGGCATTGGCTATAGCTTCTATGGCCGTCCGTTTGAGTTCGAATGTTTCTTTACTCATAAGAATTCAATTTAATTCTTTTACACATTAAAAAATTATCATAACAAAAATTTATAAATAGCCACGAACCTGCCCCGACTGGCAGGCGGGTGGCATAAGTTATTCCTCTTTCACCATTATCCAAATCTGTCAAAGTAGAATTAATTTTCAGGAATAAAAGAGTTTAGTTTTCTTTTCCTTCAGGCTTGTTATGGTTTTTATATTTTAAAATTGATTTGAATCGTTAAACGGACTGGATTCATTAAAAGTTACGACTGTAAGTGACATCGCATCTATTGATGCCCTTCTTCCTTCCCTATTTCTAATCATGACAAAATATATGGCTAATATTCCGCTAACATTTGCTGCCTAATTTGGCTCCCATATTATCAATAGGAATAATGAACAATATTAAAGCTGTCATTCTGGATTGGGCAGGTACATCGGTCGATTTCGGCTGCATGGGGCCCGTTAAGGTTTTTGTCGAAATATTTAAACGTTGGAATATCGACATTTCTCTGGAACAAGCTCGCTTGCCCATGGGCCTGGCTAAAAAGGACCATACCAGGATTTTACTCGAAATGCCCGAAATAACGCAACAGTGGCTCGATATCTATGGCCGGTCGCCAAAAGAAAAGGATGTGGATGAGATCTATACATTGCTAACTCCTGTGATGAATGATATAATAAGCGATTTTGCCATTCCTGTTCCGGGATTATTAAATTTTTATCGGACCGGCTTAAATTGCAAGGGGTCAAGGTTGGATCCACCACAGGGTATATGGCCGGTATTATGGATAAACTGGTGCCTGAAGCCAGAAAACAGGGTTTCTACCCCGACTGTGTTGTATCGTCTACCGAAGTGCCCGAAGGCCGGCCGGCTCCTTATATGTGCTACGAGAATGCCTATCCGCATGAATGTTTACCCCCTGAACCATATGGTAAAATTGGTGATACCATCGCCGATATTCAGGAGGGACTCAATGCCGGGATGTGGACCATCGGACTTACCAAATCGGGCAACGAAGTGGGACTGTCGTGGGACGAAATAAACGAGGCCGATCCTTTTGTTGTAAACCTGGCCATCGAAAAAGCTGCCAAAAAACTCGGCAATGCCGGAGCCCATTATATTGCAGATGGTATCTGGGACTGTATTCCGATTCTGGAAGATATTAACTCCCGGATTCTTGCAGGCGAAATACCAAATTCACAGCTTTCAAAACCGAAATCTATCATGGTTTGAAAATATCCGCCCCCAATTTTACCCTTTCACGCAAGCAGCAAATATTCCTGTTTACCTGGCTTGGGTATGCCGGATTCTACTTCTGCCGTAAAAACTTCAGCGTTGCCATGCCCCTGATGAGCAATCAGCTTGGCTTCGACAACATGCAGCTGGCAAATTTAATCACCTTGTACAGCGTCATGTATATGGCCGGGCAGTTTGTTTCAGGCTTCCTCAACGACCGTCTTGGCGCTAAGGCTGTGGTGGGATATGGACTTGTCCTCTCGCTTGCAGCCAACATCTTTATGGGTTTCTTCCCATCTTTATCGTTTATGATGGGCTGTATGTTGCTGAACGGAGCAGGCCAGTCAACCGGCTGGTCGGGCATGATCCGCATTATGTCCAACTGGTACGAAAAAAAAGAACGGGGTGTAGTCATGGGCTGGTGGACCACCTGTTATGTGGTTGGGGGCTTTGTTGCTGTGTTATTCGCTACCTGGTGGGGTACCAATAATATACTGCCCGATTTGGGCTGGAGAAAGGTTTTCTGGGCTCCTGCCCTGCTTTTGGCTGTCATCACCATTCTCTTCTGGAAAATATCCGGAACAAACCATATCACCAGTATGTGAACAGGGAAAAGGATTACTATCGGCAGACTATACCGAAGCTCCTGCTGTAAAAAGTGCAAGGGCCATCTTTATGGTGCTCTCAAATCCTGCTTTATGGCTCGTTGGGGGAATGTACTTTTTTACCAAATTTATCCGGTATTCATTCCTGTTCTGGCTCCCACTTTATTTCACACAACAATTCGGATATAGCGATAATATTGCCGGCTATACTTCATCAGTTTTCGAACTGGCAGGATTCGCAGGAATTCTGGCTGCCGGATATCTGTCGGATAAAGTTTTCGGTGCCGGTCGCTTTTCGGTTAGCGCCATATTCCTGCTTTTATTGGGATTGCTGTTCTTTGTACAACCATGGATTGCCCATTTTGGTTACTGGGGAAATGTTGTGATTGTAGGGTTGGCAGGTTTTCTTATTTATGGCCCCGATTCGCTTATGTCGGGTGCTGCAGCCATGGATATCGGAAAGGCGCATCATACGGGAATTGCCGCCGGTTTTATTAATGGCATTGGTTCGGCAGGACAACTGCTTTCTCCTTTTGCTGTTGCTTACATTTCAGAAAAATACGGGTGGGAAAGCCTTTTTCAGGTATTCCTCTTTATGGCGTTGATTGCGGCTGGTTTACTGGCCGTGAAATGGAATTATGGCACCATACGCCCGGTAAAAATTAAACAGGTATTTACAAGCTATGGATTCATCAAAGATATATCAAAAAACTGAAGGGGATATAAATACCGGATTTTACAGACAGGATTGGTTAAACAGCAACATTCCGGCTAATACTTCGGAGTGGCTTGAAAAAGATGCTGAAGTGTTTATCCACCAATCGCTGTCAACTCCCTGTTTAA
>JAAUTT010000356.1 GCA_012031335.1 Bacteroidales bacterium
AATAAAAAGAAATATCCGATCAAATCGAAAACGTACATCGAGATAGTGATCCAGAAAATCTTTATTCTGTTCCGGGTCCAGGACTTCGAGCAAAGCAGAGGCCGGATCTCCCTGATAACTGGAACCTATCTTATCAATTTCGTCAAGCATGATTACAGGATTGGAAACTCCCGTACGTTTCAGGCTCTGGATTATTTTACCCGGCATAGCGCCGATATAGGTGCGGCGGTGGCCTTTAATTTCAGCTTCGTCGCGCATACCACCCACCGAAAACCTGTAGAATTTTCTTTCAAGGGCATCGGCCACCGATTTGCCAATAGATGTTTTACCAACACCCGGAGGTCCGACAAGGCATATTATAGAGCCTCCCTGACTGCCTCTTTTATTCATGGTGCTGATGAATTCCAATATCGAGTTTTTTACATCATCCAGCCCGTAATGCTGGTTGTTTAGAATATCTCGGGCTTTGCCAATGTCTGTGTTATCGGCACTGTATATTCCCCAGGGTAATTCCGTTAGATAATCGAGATAATTCCGGGTTACATGGTATTCGGAAGAATTACTTTCGAGTAACCGCAGTTTTTGCATTTCTTCCTGTATAACCTTCGAAGCTTCCTGGGTGAGTTTTAGATCCTTCAAACGGTTTTCAATTTTTTCATTTTCAGCAGTTTTGTCGTCCTTTTCCAGGCCTAACTCTTTTTTAATAATTTTAAATTGTTCTCTTAAAAAGAATTCCTTTTGCTGCCTGGATACTTTTTCTTCAATTTGTTTCTGAATATTTTCCTGAAGGGTGGCAAGTTCTATTTCCTCTTTCAGGAATATCAGTAGTTTTTCTGCTCTTGTCCTGAAGTCAAATGACTCGAGCAAATCCTGCATTTTAACCGGATCGGCGGATAATACCGATGCAATTATATCCATCAATGCTACTGACTTATCGTAACTCATTTGTGCCAGTAACATTTTTAAAGGTTCCTGCATTACAGGGTTCAGTTTAAGAAGTTCCTTAACGGACGACATAATTGCCATGGCATAGGCTTTCTGCTCATCATTGGCCATATTATGATCTTCATAATGGTATTTCACTTCCCATTGAATGGCTGGTTCGGTTGTGCAATATCCTGGTTCTCGTAAAACGCTGTAAGCCCTGAACCAATACCTGAACAACATTTTCTGAGACAGGATTAACCCGTAAAACTTTTACAATGGTTCCTACTTCGTATAATTCCGATTCAAGAAAGTTTTCTTTATTTTCTTTCCTTACCAGCGAAATCCCTAAGAGATTATGCTGTTTTTCAGTAACCTCCCTGATAGTTTGTATTATTTTATCACCAGTAAAGGTTAACGGTATCATCACATTTGGAAATACCGGACGGGGCTGAATGGGTAGGATTGTTAACTTATCGGGAAAAAGCTCCGATACAATAATTATATTGGGCGAGGCCTTGCTTTCCTCTGCTGTCAGAGGTTCTTCCTGATCGATTATATCTTTTTCTTCTGCCATAATGCTATTTTTTTCGATAGCGTCATCATGAATTATTCCAAATGAAGAAAGTGGCCAAATTGGCGCAGTGTTGATTTGAAAAGCGCCATATTGACATTAAAGAAGAAGCGTGAATTTCCCTGATTTATTTTAATAGACTGAAAAGGTGTATTTTATCGTAATCCAATGCGATAGGAAAATTTTAACAGGAAAACATTATATGGTTTATCTCCATCGAAAAGGTGTTTCATTTCGTCGGAAAACGAAAATTTGCCAAGATTGGAGGAGTAATCTCTTTTTTGCGACCAAACCAGGTAAACAGTCGAGCCTGGCACAAATTCCCATCTTATCACCAGGTTCGATAAAAATTCATCTTCATTAAAATTGGGGTTTTCGAAGCTATAATCATGTATTCCGTCGATGTTTTCATCGATAGCAAAAACATCGGCAGATTGGTTGTAAGAAATCTGGTTGGGCTGAAATATTTCGAATCGGTTACCATATTTATCAGCATTAGGATTGGTAATGCTTTTATATCGGCTAAATTTTCCGGAGGCAGCAAAGGGTTGTCCCCAGAATTGTATGGTGAAATCGGGGGTAATGCTGTAATTTATTCTTGCCGAAAGTCGGAAAACATCCTGTTGAATGCCACCAAATACATAGTGTGTTGTGTTGCCCGATTCCGGATTGTCGATAAACTGAAGTTCATTTTTTTCCTGAATATATTCCGGTTCAAGTTCAATCTGAAGTGTATTTAAGGGTCGAAAATTCAGCGATAAGGAAAATACAGAAAATGATTGTGAATTGTAAAATCCATTCATCCAGCCTGCTTCGAGTTCGGCGCTCAGTTTTTTTCTGCTATCGGTTTCCAGCGAATAGTGTAGCCTGAATTCTCCTGGTACTTTAATAGATGGTCCTCCACGAAGCATGGTGTTATCGTTGCCATTGGTGTTTATATTTGCATGGAATCCGCTGCTCCAGTAATTTTTGAATTTGGTGAAGGCTGATAATTCGTACCCCGATGAAATATAGTTTCCGCCAAAATCGTGCACGGAGTAATAATCGCTGTTGAAGTGCATTTCTTTGAAAATACCGAATGGTTCGTTGATATGATAAGCTCCCCAAAGTATTCCCATAAGCTGATCTGCTCTGCGCAGGTACCCAACATCATTTAATTCAAGGCCCGGCGATTTCCAGAGGCCGAAAAACATAAAATTCCATTTTCCTCCGATTTTACCTGCACTTAACGATCCTCCGTTCCCCGATAATTGTTTTCGGTTAATATTATAGTTGAGATGAGAAACTCCGGGTCTTTGAAAATAGTGAACCGACGATTCCTGAGTGCTTGCAATTGCACTGGCAGTTCCCTGCACATTACTGAAAGCGGTATTTAATGATATCATCCAGTTTTTATCTTTGAAAAACTGGGTAATATCGATTCCTGCAGTTTGGGCCATTTTATGATATTCATCGTGCATTGTCCCCTCAAGATCACGGAGTGTGTTGGTGTATAGTCCTCCAACGATTGTTTTTCCCTTGTTAAAATCTTTTTGGATACGCCCGATGAAATAATTGGAGAGCGGTTCCACGGTTTCGTTGCGACGCGAACCTGATAAGTCTATTTCGGCAATTTCCTTTTGGGTTACACTTTCGATGATTCCGATTGACCAGCCACTTTCTGTTTTCCCTGTAAGTTTCGCTGCTCCTAAAATAGAGGTATGACCCGGGATATTGGCAAATTCATTATCTGCCAGATCGGGCTCTGTCTGTGGACGCCTGCCGATTCGACGGGAATAGAAAGATTGTCGTTCCTATATCTCCATCGCCAATTCCAATACCAAAGCTTGTTATGTTTTTCCCTTCAATAAAAAGGGGCGCTTCTCTTCAAAAATGATTCGAATGCGGTGAGATTTACTTCCGAAGGATCGGCTTCGACCTGACCAAAATCCGGGTTTATGGTGAAATCTAGTGTCATATTGTTGGTGATGCCGATTTTGCCATCCAATCCCATATTTTTGATCCAGCGGTTTCCATCGGCAAAAGGGTTACCTTCTTCCTTCTTAAAACTTTCGTAACCTCCGGTTAAATATGGAATAAGGTCAAACTGTTTTTTGGGTTTCAGGTCCGACAAGCCATTCATTTCGCCCATAAAATGAATAAAGCCCGATGCATCGCGAGGTGTTGCCTGCCAAAGACTTAGTTCGCTAAAACGGAAGATTTGCCTCGCAACATTCAGCCCCCAAACACCTTCGGAACCGGCATTAAAACGAAGCTGTGTAAATGGAATTTTCATTTCTGCTGCCCAGCCCCATTCATACATAGCCGTTTTAACGTACCAGATAGGATCCCAGGTTTCATCTTCAATATTGCCATCCTCGCTATAAATAACGTCCTGTTTTACACCCGAAGCACTAACTGAAAAATCAAACCCGGTTCTCAGATCATGAAAACTATCGAATACGATTCCAACCTGATCGCCGTCAGCCTGATCCCGGCGGGTCATTCTTTTAACAATGCTGTCGGGCGCTGTATCGTATGCCTTAAAAGCTACATATAAATACGAATTATCATATAATATACAGAATTCAGTTTTTTGCGAAGGAGCCATTCCTTCACGTGGTTCATGCTGTACAAAGTCGCCCTGCCATTCACCTTTTGTCCAGCAGTTATCGTTGATATTTCCATCTAATTCAGGAATCTCAACGGTTCTTGCTGCCTGATATTTTCTTTTTTCAGTTGTTTGCGCAGTTAGGTGGGTTAAGGTAAAATAAAAAAATACCAAAAACAGCAGGTTAAGTTTGTGCATAGTCAGTTTTGAAGATTTGGAAGTGCGAAAATACAAAAAGGAAGCAATTTTTTACTTTATGGGCATTGAGTTTTAGAATTCTTTAGAGTTTTGTAGAATCCCTTTATTTATAAGAATTAATAGTGTAGAATGGTTTCCTTATTATCAGTATTTTACAGGATACGGTCAATCCTGATATCGTTGAATGAGGCTGGATCTTCAAGGGGTTCCAGATGAGTGGAAACCACAATATTAGGAAAAGCATTTCGCAAATCGGCTTCTATTTGTTCCAGCACTGATGGCCCCGTTGTACTGTCCACATTCCCGGAACGAGTACATGAAAAGATACAATTGCCGTGCACCGGCTTGCCGGGTTAGCATGGCATGAAACTGAATGCCCTGTTCTTTATATGGTTCAAGTACTTTATTTATTACGTCCTGTTCGCTGGTTGTCAAGGCTTTGTCCATTAAGCCTGCTATCGATTTTCTTAAAATAGCTATTCCCGACCAAACTATGTTACAGGCTACAAGGAATGCAACTATTGCATCCAGGCGAATCCATCCGGTTAATACTACAGCTCCTAATCCAATAAGCACACCTGCCGAAGTCCAGACATCTGTCATTAAATGTTTCGCATCTGCTTCGAGGGTAATAGAACGGTATTTTTTACCGGCTTTAAATAATATGCGGGCAACAAAAAAGTTTACAAGCGAAGCTATTACCGATACCATTAAACCTAATCCAACCTTTTCCAGTGGCTGTGGATCGAAAAATCTTTGGACGGAGGCAATTCCGATAAATATGGCAGCAAGGAGAATCAGCAATCCTTCGAGACCGCTGGAAAAATATTCGGCTTTGGTGTGCCCATAGGCATGATCGTCGTCGGCCGGACGCAATGCAATAGTAAGCATTGAAAGTGCCATTATTGCACCTGCGAGATTAATAAGCGATTCGAGCGCATCCGAAAGCAATCCAACGGAATTTGTAAGCAGGTAAGCCCCAAATTTAAGTCCAATGGTAATTATTGCTGCAGCAATAGAAAGCCAGGCAAAACTTGTAACGGTATATTTCTTTGCAGAAAATAATGGCATAAAGATGAAATTGAACAGTAAGCCTGAATAATTACTTTTTATTATTACCCATCAATCTTTATAGTTTTAAACAGCTAATATTAAATGCTATATAAGTAATATCTGCTGTATATCCAAAAAATAAACTTGTCGAAGTTACATATTTATTTTTCCCCATTAAGTTTGAACCGGCAACTTTCCACAGAAAAAATTCTGCATTTTTTATTCTGCGAGTTTTATAAACCGTTTGGCAATAAAGGGAAATTAAAATTTTGATTTAAGAATTCTTCTAAA
>JAAUTT010000357.1 GCA_012031335.1 Bacteroidales bacterium
GGGTTAAGAATCCACCTTTAGATTTCACAAATCGTTCGAAATTTCAAGAAAATGGGAATAGCTGTTTGGGATGGAGAATCCTCCTGTTTACCATCCACCTGGGAAGAAGCCCTTGGGAATCATCCGAACAATTGTAAACAAGCATCCAATGCTGCTACCTTTACAGCCTGGAATGAGAATGGAGAGACCCAGGATGTGCCTTATCAGGACTATTTCTTTCCTATGAAAATAAAGATTATTGTTGTTGCTGTTCCTCAGGGTGCTACTTTTTCCGGTTGGGATAATTATCTTGCCGAGCCAAATGCTCCTTATACTGTTGATTATGCAAACGAAAAAACAAATGAAACAGTTTCAAGTGCATGGGAATATGCCGGCAGCACATTAGGTCCCTGGGTTGCAGGTGCATCATCAAAAGTTAATTTAACGCCCGGTGCCAATAAATATTTCAGAAAAGTAATTGATCCAAGCTACGTAAAAACATTAAAGGTATCAGCCCGTCCAGCAGCTCCTTCAGTATCTGTTAACTTTACCAACGAAACAACAGTATCTGCCATTCCTACTACCATGGAATATTCGACAAACAGTGGAATGACCGGAGCTATAGCAGGAACAGGTGCAGTAATTCCGGTGACTCCTGGCAGTGCTCTCTATTTCAGGAACAAAGCAACGGTATCTGCCTTTAGCTCCGAAATTTATAGTTTGAATGTTGCTGCCCGTCCATCAGCACCCCTGGTTGGAATTGACTTTATCAATGAGAAAACTGACATTGCCATTCCAGCAACAATGGAATATGCCAATAACCAGGATTTTACCGGTTCTGCTTCAGGAACGGCAACTAACCTGGATATTGTGCCGGGCTCCACTTTATATTTTAGAAATAAGGCAACCGCAATCGCATTCAAATCAGAAATAAAAACCCTGGTGGCACCTACCCGTCCTGTTGCTCCTGTTTATTCGGTAGATTTTCTGAATGAGTCTACCAATGTTGCTGTTTCTGCATCCGACGAATATGCATCAACTTCTGATATGGCGGGTGCTTCAGCCGGTAGCGGAACAAAACTTACCCTCACTCCCGGAAATAATATTTTCTTAAGGACAAAAGCTTCCGGAACATTTTTCAAATCGCAGGTTCAGGAGCTTACTGTGCCGGTTAGACCAGCTGCTCCGACTTATACCATCGATTTCGCCAATGAAACAACACAACAGGATGTTTCTTCCAATGACGAATATGATACCGATGCATCTATGCTAAACGCTGCTGCAGGTCAGGGAAGTAAAATACCTGTAACCCCGGGAAGTACATTTTATTTTCGTAAAAAAGCGACAAATTTGAATTTCCGGTCGGTTAACAACACACTTACAGCTTCTTCCCGCCCGGCAGCTCCTTTGTTTACAATCGACTACAGCAAGGTTACTACAGTTGAAAATGTACCCGCTTCTGTGATATATTCCAAAAATTCCAACTTCAGCAGTTCCAATGATGGAGCTGGAGTGCCAGTTGCACTCGACCCGGTTCAATTTTGTATTTTAAGTCTAAGGCTACCTCGAATGCATATGCTTCCGAAATGTCAACATTAAATATTCCTGCAAGACCGGCATCACCAGGTTATGGAATAGATTATGTTGTGGAAAAAACCAATGCACTTGTTCCGGTTACGGTAGAGTTTTCGGAGAACGCTAATTTTTCACCATCAACTAACGGAACAAATGCCCAACTGTCGCTAACGCCTGGCAAGACGCTCTATTTCAGGGTAAAATCAACGTCCAATAAGTTTTCATCATTGCCCTATACCCTGGAAATTCCTGCCAGACCAGCTGCGCCTGCATTTGGAATTGATTTTTCGAATGAACGAACCAGTTCCGCAGTCGACAACAGCTATGAATATTCCATCTCTGAAACATTTACCAATACTCAGAATGGGCCAAATGCCTCATTAACGTTAACTCCAGGTACAAATCTGCATTTCCGTAAGAAGTACACAAACACCTCATTTTACGGGTTAACACAAACACTCGTTGTTCCGGCACGTCCTTCCATTACATCGTCAATTGCCGACACTACAAAAGAAAGTCTGGTTGGTTTGAATATTACCTTTCCAACTACAGTTTCAGGATTCATGGCATCGGACATCCGGATTACCAATGGACTGTTAAAATCTATTCTGGGTTCCTATACCATACAAGTGGCTCCGGTTAATACTGGATATGTTTCAGTTAATATTGATGCCAATGTAGTTAGCGAAGGTAACTTTAAGCCGACCAGTTCAGGTTTTATTATGATAAGAATACAGGATTCCGCGATCTTAAACTTCAGGGAGTTTCCATATTCCCCAATCCAAGCCGGGGATCTCTGAATATAACTACTTCCGGTTTGAAAGGTGAAACAACCGTTGTTATAACTACGCTGCAAGGATCCAAAGTATATGAAAGTATCTTTGAAACTTCACAAGAAACCCTACATCTTGATTATTTACCTAAGGGTTTGTTTCTTGTAAAGGTTACTAATAACGGATTAAGTACAGTCGAAAAACTTATACTCGAATAAAAATGAAATTTTAAAAAGGCCATGATTGTTGCAGATACATTGCTGCTTTATTCATGGCCTTTTATTTACTAGTCCGGTCAAATCCTATTTGCCCAACGAATATCCGATACTAACAAAATATCTAACATATACAACCTAGGTCATTCAATGTCAATTAGAAAAGATTTGTCATTAAAAATACTAAACTGACAAAAAACAGGTGTTACAACGAAACTTATTGTTAGATATCCGTATACTCATCTTACAATTTGGAACCAAACAATTTAACCTAATAGTAATACATAACATTTATGAGTCTTGTTTCAATCATTATTCCCTCGTATAAATTCTTTCAGCACACTTGGATATACATTAAAAGGAATTCAGGAGCAGTCGCGTTATGATCAGATAAAGGAAATTATAATAGTAGACTCATCGGATGATGGTCAGACCCAAAATTTTCTACAATAATTACAAGGAAGAAAAATTAAAAATATTTATTTCAGGTATCCGGGTTATGCCTGCCATTCAGCGAAATATAGGTGCCAGGAATGCCAGTGGTAAAATCTATTTGTTTATCGATTCCGATGCTTTTCCAAGCAATAAATGGGTAGAAAATGTTGTGAAAGCTTATCATGATGGAATACGACTTGGCGGGGGTGGTTATAAGGTGCCGGAATTTCAGAATGAAAATAAAGTAGCACTGGCTCAATATTATTTCGAGTTCAACGAATTTATTGAACAGGAAGGAATGAGTCAAAAGCGGATGTTACCATCGTGTAATCTGTTTTGCGACTCCGATATTTTTAAGGAAGTAGGTGGTTTTCCTGAGATCAGGGCAGCCGAGGATACCCTTTTCTGTTTGAATGCCGGCAAGGTAAGTCCATTAACTTTTTTACCCGACACCTATGTTTATCATATTTTTAAGGAAGAAAAAATCAAATATTATATGAATCAGTTAATGATAGGTGAATATGCTTATCATTTCCGGACTATTTATTTCAAGAATTATTTTTACAACAGTCGCATACCAAGGATTATTTTCCCGGTAATTTATTTGTTAAAAATGTTGAGAATTATGTTTAGGATTTATAATTCAGGACAGGGACATTTCTTAAAACTAATGAAATCGTTCCGGTATTTTATTTCGGGAAGCTTATACTGGAGCAAGGGATTCCTGATAGCAACCAAAAAACCCCTGCTTCATTCCTAGTTTTTGTTAACAGCTTTAAGGTAATACGATCTGTAATCCTTAACAATATTGGTCCAGGTATAGTCTTTTACGAGTGCTTTACCTGTTTTTCCCATTGTTTCTCTTAACTCTTTACTTGTAATCAGTTTTTCCAGTTTACGTTTTACGTCCTGAACGTCAGTACCATATGCAGCCAGTACTTCTGTTTCATCCTTGAAATAACCGTCTATGCCAGTATCCTTGGCACAGATTACAGGTAACCCGGCAGCCATTGCTTCGAAATAAACACGTCCAAAAGCCTCATTTGAACTTGCCAGAATGAAAATATCGAAATTTTAATGAATTCGGGGATATCCTCATGTGGCATAGCATCAGTAAAATGTACATCAGTAAGGTTAAGGTCGTCCTTAAGTTTCACAAGGTTTTCCATCTCAGGGCCACCCCCAACTACTGTAAAACTGATGTTGTACTGTTTACGCAATTCTGCAAAGGCTCTGATAACTATGTCAATATTTTTTTGCGCAATTAATCGTGATACGGTGATAATTTTAACCTGTTTTGTATCAGAAGTATCTTTGTAGCATTATAGAAAGTATCATCGAATCCAAGAGGAACCACTTTGGTGTGGTTAATGCCAATTTCCAGGTAGGTATTTTGGTTAACCTGAGCTATTGGAAATATATATTTTGCATTTTTAAGCAACTTTTTTGTAAAGAAGCGGGATATATTATTTTCGAGGTAATCGAGTTCCCAGTGAGAGGTGATAAAATAAGGGATATTAAAGTTTTTCCAGAGAAAATATGCCAGAACTGCGTCGGGATAGAGCAACTGTGCATGAACCACATCAATTTTATGTTCATCCAGGAATTTTTTAATCCTCCTTTTATTAAGATAATACAGGGAAGAACAAAGAATGCTATGGATATTATTTATTCTTTTGGCCGAAATGTAAGGCATGAGCATTACATCGTAATTTTTCCATTTATAAGATTCTTTATTTTTAATAGCCCTGTAAGCTGAATTAAACGGGAAAAGTTTTGATAGAAATGCATTGGAATAAGGTACAGGGCGAACTATAAATACCTCATCATCAGGGAATACCTCCAGGTGAGCATCTACGGTTTTAAAGAGATAATCGTTTTCCGCGAAAACATCGGGAATTGGGGTTAATAAAGAGATATGCAGAATCTTCATAAGTTGAATTTAAAACATCGGCGTTCAGATACATTAAGGTCTGAATGCCTGTTAGGTTAAACAAATGGTTATTTGAACTTAAAGATAATAAAAGCCTGCAAGTTAGGATAAGATTGCTTTAAAATTTCAAATCGGGTTTAACCGGCGTAGATATTATGATAAAAAGATTCTGCGAATAAATTAATCCTTCATTTTATATGTTGAATGTAAGAACAAATTTTATTCAATGCTCAAATAGTGTAAATGCTTTTAAGAGGATTAGTTTTTCAAATCGTTGAATGTTTCGCGCCAATTTAAATCCTCGAAACTGATTCTACGATCGCGGAGCAGTTGAGCGGCAATAATTCTTTCCTCCGGAACATTACTTTTTAATAACCATGTTAATTCGTTATTATTCAATATATCATAACTGTCGAGATTGGCCAGGTATACCATATTGATGGGGCGGATATTATTTACATTGTTTTTCATGGGTGTTACTTTTTATGCGTTATTATATTCTTTTTGATTCAGGAATTCGACAGGCTTTGTTGAAATCACTTCGACCATGTAAAATAAACCATGGGTGGTTACAAGTTTTGCCTGGGTAATATTTTTAGACTCAGGATTTTCCTGATTAAAGGCTTTAAATTTGTATATGTGTAATTTCTTTTTCATGATTTAAAATATTTACTTTTTATATGTCAATTATCTTGCCACAAATTTTAATTACCACTT
>JAAUTT010000358.1 GCA_012031335.1 Bacteroidales bacterium
TTCCTGGCCGGTAATCGCCCTTATCGTCAAAATTACTTCCATCAACGAAGTTCTTAAACTGGCGACTTTTCAGCTATTTCCACAATTTTGGTGAAGAGCTCACTTTTGCAGAAATAACAACGATTAACAGGGTTGTTTTTAAACTTTTCGTCTTCAAGCTCATTTGTTTCGATAATCTTAATACGGGCACCAATAACGGCCGCTGTTTCCTTTGCCCTTTCAAATTCGCGCGAAGGATATGTTGGTGAAATGGCTAGTACGCCATAAGCATTATCTCCAAGTACTTCATAGGCAACCTTAAGAAGAAAAGCGCTGTCTACCCCACCTGAATAGGCAACTACTACTTCATTCATATCGGTTAATATAGTTTTGAGCTTATCGTATTTCTGCAGTGTTTCCATAACCATCAAAATAAAAAGACAAAATTATCTTTTTTTAGGAATTGCCAAGGAGATAACTCCAAAGAATTACTTAATGTTTAATAAATTCATATTCGGTATATTCAAGAAAATCTGCAACTCTTAAAATAACTGATTTTACCTGCTTGTTTTCTGTTTTAAAGTCCCAGGCTTTTATTCCATAAGTCGGATCGCTGTATGTACATAAAAATCTGTTGTTTCCAATATGTTCCAAATGTGCTGTCAGATTGGAATGGTGTTCAAATTTGACATAGAGATCGCCATTATTTTCGGTTATATTCAAATACCCATATACAGGATGAACAAAAGTGTCCTGTATAACTTTTTCAGGTCAGGGACTGTTTTGGGATGCAAAGCCACAGAGTCCTTCCACGATTTATATTCAGCTTTTTCGTACTTCGCTTTTTCTTTTGAAGTAATTGTGATAAATACCGCTATAATTTCTGTACGGAAGGTTGAGGTAAGCATCGGTAATTTCCCATTTTAAAGCTTCATAGAAATAATTTTGATCGGTATTGGTTAAAATAACTATTCCCAATTTTTCTTCGGGTAAAAGAGTAACTGATGTAAAAAACCATTCACCCCACCGGTATGTGAAACTATTTCTCTCCCTTCATAATCTGTGAGGTCCCATCCCAGGCCATATAATTCGTAATGGCTGCGATTAAATAAATTACGTGCATTTCCGATGATCGACCGGGGAGTTCGGGTATCCTTTATAACCTTGAAAGGAATTATGTTCTGCCCGTTGAATTTTCCACTATCAAGTTGGCATAACAGCCAGTTGCTCATATCCTTAACCGACGATCCTATTGAAGCTGCAGGAGCCAGATTGTCCATAAGCGGAAATGAAAGAAGTTTAAGGGTGTCTAATACTAATGTATGAGGATAAGCAATATTGGATTGCTTAGGAACATCCGCCGCAAGCGCTATGCTTCTTGTCATTTGCAGAGGATCAAAAATTCTGTTTTTTAAATTCCATTCCCAGCTTTCTCCGCTTATTTTCCTGATACATTCTCCTGCCAGTAGAAATCCTGCATTGGTATATCCCATTTTGTGCGAAAGTCGTAGGCCGGAGTAAGCAATCCAAATTTTTGAATAACACCATCAGGCTTAAGATCACTGGTCCAATACATAAAGTCGCCCTGAAAAGTTTCCAGTCCCATTCTGTGACTTAAAATATCGGTAAGATTGAGTTCCTTTGTTACCCATGGATCTTTCATAGTAAACCCAGGAAGCCATTGAATTACTTTATCGTTCATGGTGCATTTATTATCGTATGCAAGCCACGCCATAAGAGTGCCTGTAAAAGCCTTTGTATTTGAACCTATTAAAAAGATGGTATTTTCATCGGGTTTTTCCTGCTTGTTTATTGATTTGATCCCATACCCTTTGGATAGGATAACTTTTCCGTCTTTTACTACAGCAATGGCCACACCGGGAATATTCCACTGCTTTAAAGCACGGTTAATATAATTTTCGAGACTGTCGGTTATAAAGGGCGGACTTTTATGCTGAGCATTTAAAGAAATTGAAATGAAGGATACAATAACGAAGAATAAAAATTGCTTTTTCATTATATGGCAGATTTATAAAAGAACAAAATAAACGCTTTTTTTAGTGAGTAACATCCTTTAGGTGTCATTTACTGGAAGTCATTTTTTGTTACTTCTCAATACTTTGTTAGTCAGCGCTTTAATTTTTTAATTAGCTTTGCAAAAATCAATTACAAAAATGGATTACGATTACAATTCTTCGAGAAGTAGAATGATACTTCCCGAATACGGCCGCAACATACAAAAGATGGTGGAATACCTGAAAACTATTCAGGACCGGGAAGAACGCAACCGTATGGCACAGGCCGTTATAAATGTTATGGGTAACCTCAATCCTCATCTGCGCGATGTGGTTGATTTCAAACATAAATTATGGGATCATCTGGCAATTATTGCCAATTTTGAGCTGGATATCGATTTTCCTTACGAGATACCCAAACGTGAGATTTTATTTGAACCTCCCAAAAGAGTTCCATATACCCAATCGAACCTGCGGTTCAGGCATTATGGAAAAGTACTGGAGAACTTTGTGAAATCAGCTGCCAAAATGCCAAATGGACCTGAGAAGGACGCATATATTCAGACTGTAGCAAATCATATGAAGAAGTCGTATCTTACCTGGAATAAAGAAATTGTGAACGACGATGTTATTCTTAAAGATATGGCTACACTTTCAGGCGGTCAGCTGCAGCCAAGCCAGGAGATGAAACTTCACGAAACAAGGGATATTCTTAATAAAGCTAAGCAACAGCAACAACAGCAACGCAATCAAAATCCCAAGAAAAAATAGTTTCAGGATAAAAATTGCCAACACAGATTTTCATGGCAACATTCGAAATTAAGGGTGGAAAAAAACTTCAGGGGGAAATATATCCCCAGGGTGCCAAGAATGAGGCTCTTCAGGTTATTTGTGCCTGTCTTCTTACACCGGAAGTGGTAACAATAAAGAAAATCCCCGATATCAAAGACGTAAATATTCTAATTGATGTGATGAGGGAGCTGGGCGTAAAAGTAACCCGCCTCAATGCACACGATTATGCTTTCCAGGCCGATGATATCAATACCTCTTATCTTTACGAGCAGTCGCTCAAAAATAAAGCTTCAAATCTCCGTGGATCGATTATGATTATCGGCCCCCTTCTTTCGCGTTTTGGTATTGGTTATATACCTAAACCCGGAGGGGATAAAATAGGAAGAAGGAGACTCGATACCCATTTTATAGGATTTCAGAAATTGGGAGCGGAATTTTGCTACGATCCTCTGGACAACTACTATAAGGTAAACGCGACTAACCTGAAAGGAGCCTATATTTTACTCGATGAGGCATCGGTAACCGGAACAGCCAATATCCTGATGGCGGCCGTTTTGGCAAAAGGAACTACAACACTGTATAATGCAGCCTGCGAGCCATACATTCAGCAGCTCTGCAAAATGCTAATCAGCATGGGCGCAAAAATTCAGGGAGTGGGTTCAAACCTGTTAACAATAGAAGGTGTTGAAGCCCTTACAGGATGCGAACATACCCTTCTCCCCGATATGATTGAAGTAGGCAGTTTTATCGGGCTGGCAGCTTTTACTCACTCGGATATAACAATCAAGCATGTTTCGTTCGAAAATCTGGGTATTATTCCCATGCAATTCGAACGGCTGGGCATTAAAATGGAGAAAATAAACGACGATATTCATATTCCTGCCCAGGATGTTTATGAAATTGAAACTTTTATTGATGGTTCTATCCTAACCATAGCCGATGCTCCGTGGCCAGGGTTAACCCCCGACCTGCTAAGTGTTTTTCTTGTAATCGCAACCCAGGCCAAAGGAAGTGTACTCATTCATCAGAAGATGTTTGAAAGCCGTTTGTTTTTTGTTGATAAACTGATCGATATGGGAGCCCAGATAATTCTTTGTGATCCCCATAGAGCTACGGTGATAGGTTTGGCAAATAAGGTGAAGCTTAGAGCTACAACCATGACATCGCCTGATATCCGGGCAGGTGTGGCCTTGTTAATTGCAGCTATGTCGGCCGAAGGTACCAGTATTATTCATAATATTGAACAGATTGACCGTGGATATGAGCGTATTGATGAGCGGTTGAATAAAATAGGAGCCCAGATATTGAGAGTAAGTAATTGAAATTCGAACTTTAGTACATAAATGTTGTTATAAACAAAAAATTGAAAAGATGATTCGTACCTTAATAATTGCATCAATCGTATTAATTGGATTAACCAGCTTCACTAATGTACCCGAGAAGGGAACATTTTCTAAAGCTCAAACAGGTCTGGCAGTTGGAAATGTAGCTCCCGACCTTAAGTTTATGAGCCCTGAAGGAAAAGAAATAAGCCTTTCTTCCTTACGGGGGAAGGTAGTTCTTATCGATTTCTGGGCATCCTGGTGCCCTCCATGTCGTGCCGAAAATCCCAATCTTGTATCAACATACCAGAAATATAAAGATCAAAACTTTACAGCGGGGAAAGGTTTGATCAATCTTTAGCGTCTCGCTCGACAAGGTAAAAGCAAACTGGATAGCAGCTATTCAAAGTGATAAACTGGTGTGGCCCTATCATGTGAGCGATTTAAAGTATTGGAATTCAGAAGGTGCAGCCATTTACAACGTAGAATCAATTCCTGCAAGTTTCTTAATTGATGCTAACGGTAAAATTTTGGCAAAAAACCTTCGGGGCGCACAACTTGGTGCTAAACTCGAGTCGCTGGTAAAGAAATAAACCAATAACAATATATTTTATCAAAGGCAGTTTTCCTCAAGGGTAACTGCTTTGATATTTTATATGCCAAATTGACGTTTCTGTTATTTGGACAATAAATTTGAGTATGGGGCAGGGAATAAAAAATTGTATGAAATTTATAAAGAAGATAAGTATGTCCAAAAATAAGACTAAATTAATAAAGGTCTGACGTCTCTCTTCCATTGAGATATTTTCGAGCCAAACACCAGTTTCTTCCATGGTAATTTTTCTTTTTTTTGCCAGTACTCATCAGGCAGGAAGCAGTATTCATTCGCGAAAAAGAAATTATTAAAAACATAAATGAAAATAATTAAAACGATCGATTTTTTCATACCTATCTCCTTTGCTTATCTTCTATCGATATGGTAATGGTCAGCGTCAACATAGCCGACCTCAAGATCACTATGATATTCATTAGGATGAGCGAATGTTCTTGGTGGATCAGCATATTTATCATAAAATCGATGATCTTCAGGTAATAAAAACCAGCCATTAGCGTCTGTATCATCATACGGTGTATTAATCCTAATAAAATCGCGCCCATTTTCAAGCATTACGCATGTCCCTTTAGTTGCCAGCGTGCTCCACTTGGATTTGTAATCATTAGCTTTAGCGCGTGTTTTAATCTCTCCGATGCCCGGATAACCGTTCTCCGGGAAAGCGTCCACAGCCGCGCACCGTACATGTGGAGACGCTAGTCCCCACGGTATGTTAGGCGCCCCGCTAGTCGAGTAGAAGGCATTTACATAAGGAGAACGCCAAGAACAGCTATACCAGACATTCGAGTAGGCTGAAACAATACTGTTATGGAGCGCAGTTGTGCCCGGATCGAACCAGCCGTTTCTGCTGAAGTCGGACGAGGTATTGCCTTGATGTAATTGGGCGGCGATACC
>JAAUTT010000359.1 GCA_012031335.1 Bacteroidales bacterium
GGTATGGCGATATACCCATTTGTTGAGAAATGCATTGTTTATAATAAGTCTCAGGTTTTTTTCCGTTCTTTTCGCTACAAAGTCCTGAGTAAAACATGATCTGGGCTACACGATGATCATTGATCTGCCTCCCTGCCTGATGATTTTCAGGATGAGTATTTGCTAAGGCAAAGTGTTCTATCGCTTGATCAAAATTCCCTTTATTCAGGTATTCTTTTCCCAAAAGTAAATGAGCATCAACATGGATATCCCTGATTTTCATATCTCCTTCACGAATATGAAAATAATTTTCCGACAGGTAACCAACAGACTTCTGATAGTGTCCGGTAAGGTTCAAAACCATGATTTCACGTAAAAATGAATCATCTCTTTTTATCAGAATTTCATGGTTTGGTTCAAGCAAAGCAAGCCTGGTTTCGGGATCGGTATTAGCTAATTCGTACAACCTGTCAATTTCATAATAATAAACCGGGTCATCTTTTTTAATGCTGATTGCCTTTTCATAGTAGGAAATGGCTTGGGGAATGTTTTTTTCATGTCTGTATGCTCCCCAACCGAGATTTCGGTAACATATTGCCAACCGGTCATTTAATGCTGCACATTTTCTCCAGTATGACATTGCCTTTGCAGGATCTTTATCATAAAAAAGATTGCCCAAATAATAGTAAGCATGTGAATCTGAATTGTTCTTTTCCAGAGAAGCATTAAGAACAGTGGCTGTTTCAATCCTGAAAGGAAAACAATAATCGGTTGGTAAGCCGGCCGCTATTTCATAATGTTCTTTCTCTTTATCCGCATTATTGAGTTTAGCGTTGAAATATCCCAAATAATAGTGTATCAGAGGATTTACTTTTCCTTTGTTCAGATCGAGAAATCTTGAAAGTATTTCAAGCGCATCATTATACATACCACTATTCATGTAATCGGTTGCAAGTTCAAGATAGTTTTGATCGTAATCTCTCATAATACTTTACCATTTTGGAATAATGGACTTCGATGTTTTCTTTTAATTCTTTTTGAGAGAGATAGAGCTCATTCAGTGCCCAGAAATCCATTGGATCAATAGTTAATGCAATTTGAGCTGTCTCAGAGGCTTTTTTATATTCACCCATTTTTCTTAAGATAGCCGCTTTAAGAGTTATCCCTTTGGTATTTAATTGGTTTGTTGATATTGAACTTTCTACCTGTTCGAATGCTCCGGCAAAATCACCCTTTATGCACGATATTTCTGCCAAAAGAATGATACGATGAAGAATGAACTGCATAGTCCCATGAAGCAACGATACAAGGTGTCAATAGCAGCATTATAAAGTTCCTTAATCTTGAGTACTTGTCCCAAACCTAGAAAAGCTTCGCATTTTGAGGGTTTGGTATAGTCTTTTGAAATTCTTTTTATTGCAGTTCTGAATCGTAATGCAGCTTCATCATACTGGCCGTTTTTCAGGGCTTCAAATCCAAGAAATGTATTTACGTCCGAATTACCCGGATCGCGATTTAGAGCTTCTGTAAAATAATCATTTGCGTCGAGAGTTGGGGAATGAAATTGCTTGATCCTTAAACCTGTAAGGTATAGTTCTTCTACCGATTTAATATTTTCGGGACTATCAGGTTTGGTTACCACTTCGGGAAGTATCGGATCGTATTTTTTCTCAACAGGCTGGTATATTATAAGTTCTTTTCCTTGGTTGTTGAAAAGTGCAACTTTAAGTTTCAGAAAAGACATTTCTCTTTTCATTGTCATTTCATGAATGAATGGTTTATCCGGGCCGATATCAATGGTTTGCTGAAATGCAGGCGTTCCATCGTGGTAAAGGATCACTTTGGCACCTTCAAACTTTTGGGTGGTATGAAACCCAAAAAAGA
Source organism: Bacteroidales bacterium (assembly GCA_012031335.1). The sequence continues at coordinate 1,864 of JAAUTT010000359.1, forward strand.
GCGTTTTTTCATTTTTCAACTCCATATTTACAGCTCCATTCAGGTTTGCATATTTCAGCCCTCCGATTTTTTTCACCGGAAACCAGTATTGCTTAAGCGTTTTTGTTTCATAAGGACGAATCCAACTGTAATCGGGTTGATTGTCAGAATATCCGCCTACCATGATCTCAGCATAAGGTCCATCTTCATCGGTTAGCACTTTATCCCACATCTGCGCCTCTTCGCCTGGTCCCCATTCCCAGAGTTTAGCTCCTTTCACAATATGGTGTTTTGCAACATGAACTGTTCCGGCTTCTTTTCCGTGGTCATAGCCTCCCATGAAATCTTCCTGCAAATCATAACAAAAAACAGAGGTAGGTTCCGGATGGTTTTTCCACCAGCTTATATCAACCCCTTTGGTATAATCGATACCCCTGTAATTTTCATGGGAAATTGGCCAGTGAGTAAAATCGACTTTTGAATGATCAACTCCATATTGGGTACTTGGAGGAAAAAAGACCTGGTAATCTTCGTTTACATGTGTGGCAACATTGGCCCAATATAAAAACGAGTTGGTTAATGGAGTCCTGTTCATAAGTTTAACCTCGGTTTCGATGTATGATTTTCCCGGATAAACCGTCAGTCCTATAACCCATTTCATTCGGTGACGTGGTTCTGTTTCCCCTATAAAAATTGTTTTGCTTCCGTCGGGATTTTCCTGCAAATGGTAATCGACAGGCATGAACGTAGAGGCACGGTGATGGTGTATCATACACCATTCTATACCTCCCGATACCCAGGCACCAAGCATTCCGATATTGGACGGTTTTACAACATTGTTTTTGTAAAAAAAAATGGTATCCGTTTGTTTTGTCTTCAGCCCAATAAAGCTTTCCACCAATCTCCGGAGTGATGCACATTTTAATGTATTCATTTTCGAGAAAAAGACCCTTATAGGCCTTATTCACCTTTTCATGAGTTAAGATTATCGATCAAAGGATAAAGGATAAAGTTACTTTTGAAGCACCCTGATAACTTTCTCCTTTAAAGAAGAAAGGATTTACATCGGGTTCATTGATGAGATAAGTCGGGAATTCAATGGTTTCTTCTTTAAGAGATACTTGTGCATTAATTTTTGCAACCAACAACAATATTATTGTAGTTGAAACAGCTTGTTTTGAAAAAAATCTCATAGGTTCATTTAATTACAGATTTTCATATGTAAAAATAAGAAAAGGTAGTTACAACACTTAAGGACAATCGCCTGATTTAAGTAATACTTTCTCTTGTTGCCACAATGTTTTTTTTGCACTATAACTGAATCCCAGGAACGAAAAATCAAACCCGCAGGCACCAATAAACTGGCATTTTGCCTGCTGGCATGGCGGGGTAAACGTGTAGTCACCTCCAATAAGAAAGGCAGTTTGAATCCAGGGTACAATTACTTCATCAAAAACACCAATTTCGAGTCTCGGAAAGGCAAGACCGAAATTGGCTGCAATAGAAGAAGAAGCACCTGTTTCAGTGATACTTTCGTCCATAGAGGGTGTGCCGGCAGATGCATCGGCAGAAACATCATACCCGTCGTATTTTATCCCTGTTGTTGAATTGTATTTAAATTTAACTTCAACCTGTGAGGATCCGTCTACCGGGACATAGCAATTGATAACAAAAAGCACCTTCAGATTTATAATTACAGGAATGGGACCAACCATTAAAGGATATTTGAGAAGAACAACAGGAAAATCAAAAGTGAGATCATCTCTTCCGGAACCTGCCACCGTTAAATTCACCACCAATTCCCCACTCATGTTACTGTTCCTTTGTCCGAAATTGGTTAATTCACCATCTTCAAATTCCATTTCGGTGCTAGAATAGAAATTTTCGATGGACCCTTTGGCTAAAAATTTTGCAGTAAGTGGTTTCACAAGGTCTTTAGCTACCTCGAACTCAATATCTGCTATTGTATCTGAAAAATCAAATTTTATTCTGTAGTTGTAGTCACCATAGGGAAATTCAAATTCGAACCCATCTGAATTGGTTGTTTTATATGCCATATTTTTTCCATGCATCTGTACAACCGGGACTACTCCTTTATCAAAACGGATCTCTTTGTTCCAGGATATTCTTCCATCGGTTATTGCTTCATTTAGAGTAGTATATTCAGTTTCTACAATGATTTCGTTGTCATTTCTGGTTACATTGGTAACTTTTCTAAGAGCAACTCCATGGATAAACAAAATATCATTTGCCTCCAGTTGGTCAATTTTTTCATTTGAGCTTTCAAAATAATAGATATGGTCAGCAGTATCAATCCTTAGCAGAGATTTAGCACCGATGCTGTCGATAAATACGGTTTTTTCACTAAGCGTAACATCATAAACATTGCTTTCTTTCTTTTGACGAGGTGTATGTTCCTCCTTCTCGCAGGTGATAAGGCCAATAAGGGTAGTCAGAATTAAAAAAAAATCTGAGCTTATCGGTGATGTTCTTTTTCATGAGTATATAATTTGTTTATTAATTAGCCATTTGAAACTTTCATCATTTTGTGTTTTTTGAACATGTAGGTTACATCGGTATTTAATATAAAGGCTCAAAAAACTTTCATTTATCGTTATTTTGTTGGTTTTACTTCCTGAATTGTACCATCATCGTTATAATACAATTTATCGAAGCAAATTGACCTGCGAAAGGGATGGGGACTTCCTTCATGGCCCCAACCAAATTTTTCTTCACTTTCGGGATGATTTTTAAAATACAGGTCAGAATTATGGTAAAACATGTACCATTGACCCTTATACTCAACAATAGAGTGATGGTTGGTACCGCTATTCATTTTAGGAAGAATAATTCCTTTGTACTTAAACGGACCCAAAGGACTATCGCCAATGCAGTATTTAATCTCTCCGCTTGTGCCCACGTATGAAAGGTAGTATTTTCCTTTATATTTGTGCATCCATATGGCTTCAAAAAAATCATCGGTACCCTCCAGCAGGTAAACCTTACCATCATATGAAATCATATTGTTGTTTAGTTTTATAGCATTCACAACCAATTGTCCCATGTACAAATAAGCTTGTCCGTCATCATCAATGAATACAGCAGGGTCAATGAAATCGCGATTACAAACAACACCTTTCGATTGAATATGGATTAAAGCTGAGTCTAATGGATCTTTAAAATATCCGTAAGGCTTATCGCTCACAGCTACTCCAATTTTACTTTGCTCAACCGGATAGTAGAAATAATATTTTCCGTTTCTATAAATACAATCAGGTGCCCAGGCCATTTTTTCAGCCCACTTTAAATCATTCAAAGAGAAAATAACCCCATGATCTTTCCAATTCCTCATATCTGTAGTAGAGAATACATGCCAGTTCTGCATTGAAAACCAGGTTGCAGTATCTTCATCATGAGAGGGATAAACATATAAAGTATCATTGAAAACCCTGGCCGAAGGATCGGCTGTATACATGTGGGTAATAAAGGGATTTTGGGCAAAACTGAGACTTGCGAAAAAAAGAAATATGGAAATGAATCGTAAACTTTTCATTATTTAGGTCTTTATAAGTGTTAAATGTACAAATTTTACTTTTTAAGACACTACAAGAAAGGTTTATTATTATTGAAAGGAGAAGGCAAATTTACATAAAGTCAGCTGCAAGCTGTCCATCAAAACCGAAAAATGTGTCTGGCAATGTAAATGTGACCAAGAAAAATCATGTAAAAATGGGACCAGATTTCAAAACATTAGAAAAAGAGCTCAAGTT
>JAAUTT010000360.1 GCA_012031335.1 Bacteroidales bacterium
CTGCAGGAAATAGTTACCCGACATTTCGGCTTTGAGCTGTTACTTCCATAAGCGGTTTAACGCTGCCGGTTATTTCAATGTATTTTCGATGGAACGGGGTTGAAGATCAGCAACAGTTACCGGTACGGTTATATCTTTTCCCTGTTCCTGCTGGTTCTGATTGCAGGCGGTAAGGATTGCAAGGGCTATCAGATAATGGAAAGCTTTTTTCATGGTGTAATATTTTGTATTTCAGTTTTAAAAATTTTTGTTACTCAGAGGTCCACAGAGTTTAAAAAGAGAACCACAGAGTAAATTAATCAAATTTATTTCTTTGTATTTCTCAGTGTTTCTCTCAATTTCTCAGTGGTTCTCCGTGTCACTTTTATACTTTTTTACCCTATTAATATCTGTACCTTTTAATTCCATCTTTAAGAAGAAGTACATTAAAGTTCATAAGCAATCCTACAGAAACATTACCAAATTTCATCTGTGTCAAAATTTGAGCTTCATGAATCGGATTGAGCATTTCAACCGATTTTAATTCAACGACCACCAAGTCTTCTACAAATAAATCCATTCGATATCCACACTCCAATTTTTATTTCTTTATAAATAACTGGCACTGGTTTTTGTCTTTGCACTTTTAAACCCATTTTCTGTAATTCATAAGCAAGACACTCTTCATAAGCTGATTCAAGAAGTCCAGGTCCTAAGATTTTATGTACCTCAATGGCGCATCTAATAATTAATTCAGTAAGTTTATTGATTTCCATCCTTATATAAATTTTATTCCTCTTTCTTTTCGATATTCTCCTGCACATCCTGGGGTACAAAGCTGGAGTTGTTTTCGAAGTCCCAGAGCGATTGTATCTTAAGGTTCAGCAACTCAATCTTATAATTGATAAGGCTATTGGTAAGATTCATCTTTTTCTCCGAGAGCTGGTTTTGAAAGAGGTTAAGGTCCATGCTGGTAAGGTCGCCGTTTTTGTAGCGTTCGAGGTTGATTTCGTAAGTAAGCTCGGCGTTCTTTTCGTTTTGCTTTGCCAGTTTCAATCTGCTTGTCGAGGTTGAGCAGGTTACGGTATGTTTGCCGGATTCCAATTTCTACATTGGTTCGTTCGTTATCTAGGTTTATCTCCTGAATCTTAATACTTGCCTCAGCAGCTTTGATCCTCGATCGTCTTTCGCCCCAGTCGTAAATAGGAATATTAAAGGTTACCTGCACCTGCGGGCTGCGGGTAGGACGATCGTAAATATCAGGTAAACGGGTATCTTCGCCGAATAAGCCTACTGATAAATCGATACTTCCGTCAAATTCATTGGTAGCTTTGGCAATGGTAAGGTCGTTCTGACTGTTTCTGATATCTATTTCCCTTTGCTTCAGCTCCATTCGCGTTTCCAACCCATTCTGGATGGCTTTTCCGAGATCAACAGCAACTTTATTAAATCCTATATCAGTAATGATATCAAATTCTTCGCTCAGGGGAATGCCGATATATTGCCTGAAGTCGTCCTTGGCATTGTCCAGGTCCACCTGTTTATTCTGTACATTCGATTCGCTTGTGGCAAGGTTAAGTTCAGCCTGGAAAAGCTCCTCGCGTGCCGAAAGGCCGCCTTCGACCTTACTCCTGATGATATCGTAGCTGATTTGCCTGTTTTTGAGTTCATCCTGGGCTATGGCAAGAGCCATTTGCCGTTGGTAAACACTGTAAAAAAAACTGTGTTACCTGTTTCTCGAGAAATAATTTCTGTATCGAATAGCTGAGGGTGGCATTTTCGAGGGCAAGTTTCAGTTCGTTCAGCTCCATTTTGAGCTTGTTGTATGTAAATATCGGTTGCGAATACTTAAGAAACAGGTTATTGTTATACCCCTTGGATCTTTTGTTTGTGTAATCGCTGAAAGCATCCTGATACTCCAGATGGTTTTGGAGTGTAATACGGCCATCGGTGAGCAACAATGGCTGCGAAACGATAAAGTCGCCGTAAATTTTCTTTGTTTCGTTTGTATTCCATGTGGAGAACAGGCTGTTGAACGAACGGGTCTGATCGTAATAAAGCGGGGTGAGCTGAAACCTGAACAGCGATTTTGTAGCAGCTTCTCTGGCTTTCAGGTTCTCTTTACTGATGGTCATATTCAGTTCTGATTTGATGATCTCGGGACTGTTTTTAACCGCTATCTGCATGGCATCGTCGAGTGTTAAGGCTTTCTGGCCCGAGACGGACACTATAAGTCCAAGACATATAAACAGCATCGTAAGTATTTTCCAATGCTTAAGCTTTATTCCGGAATGTATATTCATTGTAAATCGTTTTATTATAGGACAGATTTCCACTTCCTGTATTTTTATATTGTGTTGAATCATTTGATTTTGCATATTAAATATTTCATCTTATGCTGTTAATTCTTCATATTTCCTGCCTGATCTCTTCAATTCACCTTTAACCATTTAACGGCATCGGCAAATACCATATCGCCGTTACTTTTGTTTGAAAGTTCAACTTTTGCAGTGTCGGAAGTAAAACGAAAGCTGCCAAAGGTAGAGCCATCCATTGTCGACACCCTCGCTGGCCTGATTGATTTTTTCGGCCCCGCCATCGTGATAAACAGTAAGGTTATAATCGGGCTCACGGTTATTGCGCCGCCAACCCAAACTGGGTTTTGCGAGGTAAAAATATACCTCGTACATCCCTGCCTCCGGAAGAACAGCCTTCCAGCTTGCTTTTCGCTCTCCCGATCCGCTGCGTGTATAATATGCCGACCGTATGGCTTCTCCGTAAAATTCGGACTTCAAAACAGCCTTCCACTCTCTCACAGGACTCCATGATTGTATCCTGTCGTATTTATATTTTGGTTGCCTGTTTTTGCTTACAATCGACTTCAGATAAGCCTGGTTGGATGTTTGTTGAAACGAGAAACCCTTATCCTCATTGTCGACAATGATTTCATCCTTTTTTTCCTGATTATGCTGATAAGGAATTGCCACGATACCATCAAAAGCAGGGACATTTCTTATTTCGCCAAATCCGGGTAAGTTCATTACAAGATTATAGGGCAGATTTCCTGAGACATGGGTAACAACGGCCATCCGGGCAGGTTCAGTATTCAGGAGAAAACCTATTTCCCGGGAGCTGGAGGCAGGAATGTAGATTTTTCTCGAAACGTCGGGAACGAAATTTTGCTCCCACCAGTTGTTATTTTTACGATTGGGGTTATTCTCTTCGATATTGATGGTTACAAATCCCGACACCTTACCCGTATTGGAAAGGATGAATCTGATCTGAAAGCGGGTGTCTTCATTCTGAACCACTTTATACGAACTCAGACCGCTCATCACAAAAGCAGGTAAATCGCCCTGATTATACCATTCATTCACGGTACTGTCGAGGTTAAGTCCGAAATTATCAAAAAGAACACGGCTCAGCTCTTTGGGATTAATTTTCTTAAACCTGTTTTCGATAGCCAGTTGCGAAAGTAGGGTATCTATTTCCTTTTCCCCATAATGTGCACGCAGAAGGTTGAACAGATACTTACCCTTCATAAGCACCAGATCGCGCAGTTTAACAGGTTCTTCGTCATCCTCATCGGGCGTAATTCCACTTTGAATAATACTTTTCATGGAGTGGCCCGCAAGTTCCAGGTTTACTTTTTCTTCGAAGGCCAAATCGGCATACCAGGGAATTTCCGGTGTTTTGTTGATATTCCGTTCATTGAAATAAGCTTCCAAAGCTATGGACAACAAAGGTTCGATGCCTTCGTCGAGCTGGGTAACAAAGCTGTAATATAAGGGGAATAAGGAATATGTACTCCAGTCGGCCATTCGGAGCGGATAATACTGGCCCGGTTTTGCCGTAAGGTTATTACGCACAAATTGCTTAAACATGCGCGCTTGCACTTCATCGGGGAGCGCCTCTTCGTTGTTGCGTTTCATTTCGCGTTCAATCCGGTACCGGCGATTTCGAAAATCGGTCGAAGCAAAGGCAACGCCTTTTTCGGAGTACATCAGCATTTCGGGCTGAACCCCGTCGCTAGTATAGGAATACACATGTTTTTCCTGCGAAAATGAATGGGGACTTCGGTCATAACAAATCTCTTATAAGGATACCGGAGCCCCAGTTCGGCCTCATATTCCTGCTTGACTTCCCGGATAAGAAATGAAACCGTATCGGCGATATGATCGAAACTGCTTTTGAAATACTCATTCCCCTTGATGGCATATAGCACATAATCGACAGAATCGACGCGGATCTGGGTTTTGGAATAATTCCCAATTAAAAGGCTTATTTTCGGAAGTGGATATTCGGGTGTAAATAAAAATGTCCCATCCTTCTTTTTGGTGCTTTTCCCCTGGGATATAGCAGTTAAATGAGCAGCTGTTTTAACTGTCAGGGTATAATTTACCAGATCTTCGTAATGAAACATAGGTCTTTGCGAGGCGTAGCCAGTCCAGGATACAGGATACCAAAATGATTCGGATGTAAGACAAACATAATTACTTTGCAGAAAAGCGTATCGTTTTCTCATGGTAAAAACCTCCAGACCAAAGTTATCCTCATAGCTCTTATTGGCTAAGTCCAGAAAACAAATACGTTCGTCGACAGACCCGCTATAATGCAAGGTTAAAAAGGCATCTTCGCCATTTTTAAGCGGTGCTGGCATTTTCGCCAGAATCAGGTGCATATTTCTTTCGAAAGGCAATGCTACACCGTTAAGACTTATTTTGTTGATTTTCAGAGAAGGGTTAAGCGCAAGAATGATGGAATCGAGTGGCCGGGGATTGGCATTTGTAATTATCATACCGGCATCCACAGAAATTTGGTTCACCTGATGTTCCAGTTTCAGATCGCATTGTTTAACAGTTACCCGTGCTTTACCAATAAAGCTGTTATTGAGAGCTATAGCGTCCGATTTAAAATCGATGACCCGTTGTTTTAATCCCAGGTATTTATATATAAAAAATCCTCCGGCAAACAGAAACATGAAACCTATCACAAGCGGAACAAAAGCCCTTCCAGGAGGCTGAGGCAGACGCTGTAAACGGTATACAGTAAGAAAAATAAGGCCTATCCCGATAAGAAAATAAATAAGCCGGTGATATAAAATTTCGGAGGTATCGCCAAAACCGGAAATGGACGAAAACATCATAGGCACATTGTAGGCTATGTAATCGTAAAGATGATAGGTTTTTTTATACAGGTAAAAAATGGTAAGTGCGATATATCCTAACAGAATAATAAATGTTACGGCCTGATTTTTAACCAGTACCATCATAAAAAAGGAAAGACCAAGTATAAAGACCAGTGTAGGTAGACTAATAAGCAGCGGATACATGAAATACGAAAACACATCGTAAGTTGAGCCATTATTCATAAATGAAAAACCTATACCCAGCATGAGTACAAGTAAATTTAATACCAGAAATACTGCCAGGATACCAAGTGTTTTTCCAAGAATATACTGGCCGTTCGACATGGAGCGGGCATATATCACCTCAATGGAATCGTTTTTTTTATCCTGTTTCAGAAATTCGGATGCGAGGAAAACAGCTACTATGGCCTGTGCCAGGTTAAGCACAATAAGATTGGCATATGGAATAACTCTTACCAACGATAAACGAAAAATTTCCGCC
>JAAUTT010000361.1 GCA_012031335.1 Bacteroidales bacterium
GGTCGTTCGAAGCGAAAGTCAAGGAAACGCTGTTCCGGTTCCGAATGGAAATTTCACCCAAAAAGTAGGCACCCTCTCCGGCGGACAACAAAAACGCCTTGCATTAGTCAAAATACTCCTGGAAGAGCCTGATTTTATCATCCTCGATGAACCTACCAACACCTCGACGTGGAAATGATCGAATGGCTGGAAGAATATCTCAACAAAACCAGGATGACCCTCCTGATGGTAACACACGACAGGTATTTTCTCGACCGTGTATGTAACGAAATCATCGAAATGGACGAGATTTCGGTGTTTATCTATAAAGGAAATTACTCTTATTTCTCGAAAAGCGTAACGAGCGTCTTACAAGCAAAAATCAGATGGCCGAAAAGGCGCGCAACCTTTTGCGTACCGAACTCGAATGGATGCGTCGTATGCCTCAGGCCCGCGGAACAAAAGCGAAATACCGGATCGACGCTTTTTATCAATTAAAAGATGAAGCCGATTACCGCCGTAACGATAAACAAATTGACATCAATGTCAAATCGGCCCGACTAGGAAACAAGATCCTCGAAATGGAACATGTTAACAAACGGTTTGACGATCTGGTAATTCTCGACGATTTTTCCTATACTTTTTCCCGTAACGAAAAGGTTGGTATAGTTGGACAAAACGGGGTAGGGAAGTCTACTTTTCTAAATCTTATTACACAACAACTTACACCTGATACAGGGAAAATTGATACCGGCGAAACAGTAGTCTACGGATACTATCAGCAACAGGGTCTTAATTTTAAAGCTGGCCAGAAGGTAATCGATATTATCAGGGATATTGCTGATTTTGTGACCTTGGGTGATGGTAAGCAACTTTCGGTATCGCAATTTCTTACCCATTTTCTGTTTCCGCCCGAAATGCAGTATGTGCAGGTCGAAAAACTCAGTGGAGGCGAAAAACGTCGCCTCTATTTAATGACAATTTTGATGCGGAATCCTAACTTCCTTATCCTCGACGAACCTACCAACGACCTCGACATTGTCACCCTCAATGTACTGGAAGAATATCTGAAAAACTTTAATGGTTGCCTGATGATTGTTTCGCACGACCGTTTCTTTATTGATAAGCTGGCTGATCATTATTTATTTTTGAAGGTAAGGGTCAGGTATTCGATTTCCCGGGAAACTACAGCGAATATCGTGCATCTGTTAAATTGCAGGAACAAGAAGCCGCCAAATTGAAACTAGTTGAAAAGGAAAAGAAAAAACAGGAAGAGTTTCCTAAACAAACTCAGAATATACCAACCGGAAAAATAAAGCTGTCGTTCAAAGAAAAGAAGGAATTGGAGGAACTTGAACTACTGCTTGAAAACCTTGAAAAAGAAAAAACAAGAATTTGGAAGCAGCCATCAGCAATGGATTATTGCTCCCTGATGAAATTGTTAAAAAATACAAACCGCCTGGGTGTCGTTATTCAGCTTATTGACGAAAAGGGAGACCGCTGGCTCGAATTAAGCAGCATTTGATAACCAATTTGATTCAATTTTTTTGTTATCCTAGTTAGTTGTTATTACCCTAACGTTGTTATATTCACCCAACATAAACTTATTCCTGATAAAAGTCATTTATTTTTTTGTGTTATAAAAAACATTTGTTATCATTGCACTGTTTTTAAAATAAACAATGAACAAAATACAATCTCATATTGCAGTATTAGAAACAGTAGCCAATAACTATGTAGGTTTTTGGTTTTATTTCTTTTTTTACTTTCGGAACTTCTTTCGGGATTGATGCTCTTTATGCAAGAAACTAAATCAGATATATCCCGAAAGTAATTTCGGGATTTTTTTTTATATATATGGGAGAATCTAAACCGAAGTCGAAAACAGAAATAAAAAGGGTTGCCATCCAGGGTGGATATGGGGCTTTTCACGAAATTGCCGCCCTGCAGTATTACGGCAAAGACAATGTGGAAATTGTTCCAAGCAACACATTCAGAGATCTTTTCAAATCTCTTAAAATGCGTAAGGCCGATAATGGGATAATGGCTATCGAAAACTCTGTTGCCGGCAGTATTATTCCCAATTATGCATTGTTGAGGGAATCGAAAATGAAAATTCTGGGAGAAGTTTACCTTAGAATTATTCAGAATCTGGTAGTTATGCCAGGTGTTAAAATAGACGATGTGAGTGAGGTTTATTCACATCCAATGGCGATCTTGCAATGTCAGAAGTTCTTTGAGAAATATCCGCATATTAAACTTATCGAAAGCGTGGATACTGCTTTGAGTGCCAAGAAATTTCCGATAAAAAGTTACGAAATACAGGCGCTATCTCAAGCGCTCAGGCTGCCGAAAAGTATAATCTGCAGGTACTTTTTGCCAGTATCGAAGATAACAAAGCCAATTATACCCGTTTTCTTATTCTTGGCGATAAAAACGAGCCATTGGCGTCCGACGAACCTGTGAACAAGGCTTCTTTGTATTTTGCCCTTGCCCACGAAATTGGAAGTCTTGCTAAAATCCTTTCTATTTTTTCATATTTTAATATCAATCTTTCCAAAATACAAAGTTTGCCTATTATTGGCAAGGAATGGGAATATGAGTTTTACATCGATGTGGAGTTCAGCGACTACAAAATGCTTCAACATGCCCTCGAAGCAGCTCGCCCTTTTACCAGTGGTTTTGGTATTCTGGGAGAATATCATAAAGGAATATCGGTAATGTAAATTAATAAACGGAAACAAATAAAATAGATATATGAGCATCAATTTAACAATCGAACCTATTAATCTGCCGGGGGTTAGTACAGAACGTCCGCTGGTAATAGCCGGTCCATGCAGTGCCGAATCGGAAAAACAGGTTATGGATACCGCTTTTGACCTGGCTAAGCAAGGTGTGAAAATTTACCGTGCCGGTATTTGGAAACCCCGCACACGACCAAATGCATTTGAAGGAGTGGGCTCCAAGGGTTTACCCTGGTTAAAAAAGGTTAAGGAAGAAACCGGAATGTATACTGCTACCGAAGTTGCCAATGTGAAACATGTTTATGAAGCGCTTAAATTCGGGGTCGACATACTCTGGATTGGTGCCCGTACTACAGCCAATCCATTTGCTGTTCAGGAAATTGCTGATACTTTACGTGGAATGGATATTCCGGTATTAATCAAAAATCCAGTTAATCCGGATATCGAACTATGGATCGGAGCGCTCGAACGTATCAACGATGCGGGCATTACCCGTCTCGGTGCCATCCATCGCGGTTTTTCCTCATACGACAAATCTCTTTACCGGAACAATCCGCACTGGCAGATTCCCATCGAGCTTCGCCGCCGTATACCTAATCTGCCAATCGTTATCGATCCGAGTCATATTGCCGGTCGTCGTGATTTAATCCAGGATATTTCGCAGCGTGCAATGGACTTAAACTTCGATGGACTCATTATCGAATCGCACTGCAATCCCGACGAGGCCTGGAGTGATGCTAAACAGCAGGTAACCCCAAACACCCTGGGATGTATACTGAATCGTCTGGTACTGCGCCATGCCAGTGTCGATAACAAGGATGCTTATACACTTGAAGAACTTCGTGCTCAGATTGATAAATACGACGACGAAATTCTCGATGTATTCGAAAAAAGAATGCAAATAGCAGAACAGATTGGTAAGTTTAAAAAGGATCATAACATCACTATTCTTCAAACCGGCCGATGGGATGCTATTCTGAATAAGCGCACTGCTATGGGCAATCTCAAAGGTTTGAGCAACGATTTTGTCGAAAAGATTTTTTCGGCTATTCATCAGGAGTCTATTAATCATCAAACTAAAGTGATGAACGAAGACCTTACCCAGGAAGTGAATACAAACACAGCTTCTTAAATGGAGAATATACTTATCCAAGGTTCGGCAGGAGAATCCAGCATAGTTTTTAATGATTCCTTCCGTAATTTCCGTAATTATATTCCTTCTACAAAAAAGGCGGTAGTCATTACCGATGCTACCATTTCAAAATTATACAGGAATGTTTTCGAAGGTATTCCTGTTATAGAAATAGGTGAGGGAGAAAAGAATAAAACATTCCAAACGCTCGAGAAAATCTTTGGAGAGTTTTTAAAGCTGAATGTAGATCGATCTTGGTTTATAATTGGTGCAGGAGGGGAATTGTTTGCGATATACCGGATTGCTGCCAGTATTTATATGAGGGGCTTGCCCTTCGGCTTTGTTTCCACAACATTATTGTCGCAGGTTGATGCCAGTGTTGGCGGAAAAAACGGCGTTAATTTCGGTGAGTTTAAGAACATGGTGGGTGTTTTTGCCCAACCTTCGTTTGTTATTTGTGATCCTGAAATCCTCGAAACCCTCTCTGAAAGAGAATATATATCCGGATTTGCCGAAATAATTAAAGCTGCCGCTATCCGTAATATTGATTTACTGGACTATCTTGAACAGCATATTACACCAGCTCTGAATAAGGATCGGGTGGTGCTGGGAAAACTTATCTACGAATCGGTGAAAATCAAAGCAAATGTAGTTCAGCAGGACGAAAAAGAGACCGGAGAGCGTCGTATTTTAAATTTTGGTCATACCTTTGCTCATTCCATTGAACTTTACATGGGATTAACCCATGGTGAAGCGGTGGCGATAGGTATGGTACTGGCATCGCGGGCATCGGTAAAAATGGAACTTCTGAAACCTGATGAAGCCGAAAGATTAAAAAAATTGATTGAAAATTTCGGTTTGCCTACACGTTTCAACTTAGATAAAAGTTTGGTATATAGTACTTTACTTAAAGATAAAAAGCGGGAAGGCGATTCCATTAATCTGGTATTGCTCGAAGGTATGGGAAGCGCGGTCGTCCGTAAAGTTTCACTAAACCAAATGGAGGAAATTGTCAATGATCTGTGTTAGCCTTGGAAACATCAGTTTGAACCGATGCAGGGAATTATTGTATAAACTGCAATGTGCCGAAATCCGTCTCGATTTGATGGAAATTAATGTGGAAGAGTTAGCGGAACTCTTTAGTTTGCCATGTACCCTTGTAGCTACCTGTCGTCCCGGAAAATATTCCCAGGAGGAACGCTCTCATTTGCTCGTTAAAGCGATTCATCATGGTGCCCAGTATGTGGATATTGAATATGAAGCAGATTCAAAAATAATCCATACAATTCGTGAGCATGCTGAAGATAAGGGCGTGAAACTTATCATTTCGTACCATGACTTTGATAAAACCCCAACCGTCGAAGAGCTGGAAAAAATCATTGTTCAATCGAGGGTGATGGGTGCTGACCTGGTAAAAATTGCTACCATGGCAAACTGTAAAGAAGACAGCTCACGCATGCTGAGTCTCTACAGCAAACACAAGGATATTATTGCTTTTTGTATGGGCGAAGAAGGAATGATAACCCGCATATCAGCGCCTTTTCTTGGTGCCGAATTCACATTTTCAGCACTTGACGATGCCTCGGTTACCGCACCTGGACAATTGAGCCTGGATAAAATGGAAAAGATATATGATATACTGAATGTGCTTGAATAAGCATATGTTTTATGAAATATAATTGAAAAAGTACGAATGAACAGTTTCGGGAAAATATTCAGAGTTAGCATTTTGGAGAATCGCA
>JAAUTT010000362.1 GCA_012031335.1 Bacteroidales bacterium
TGTAATACATTCTCGGGGAATATTCACCATGCAATGAAAGCCATTTCCGAACCGAACTTTTTGTAAATCAATATAATCATTAGTGAATTGTAATTCATCTTCTAACGAAACTAGTTCAGTTGAATGAGACTGAACGGAATATCTCAAAAACTCGGATAGCTTAACGGAATAATCTTCGGCTTGTACAGGGCTTTCTTGTATTAAAGATTTTAAAGTACTTAGTGCATTAAACAAAAAATGTGGGTGTAATTGTTGCAAAAGCACTTGTTTTTGAGCCTCCAAGTTACCAACTTTTAGTTTTTGGTTCTCCGATTCTGCCAAATCCTTTTTTCTCTTTAAAAGTTCCGAATTAATAATAACAAGTATGATTGTATTTAAAGCTATTGTTGCAACAATTGAATAAACTAAAAAAGACATGGGGTTCTGCTTTTCAGGAAAATTAAGAACTATAAGTGTTATTCCTGAATGCAACAAAAATGTTACAGTATAACTGGCAAAATATCTGATAATGGATCTATTAGTCCGATTTACCAGATAGATATTAAAAAGCCAATTTAGAAATATTAATACAGTAAGGGAAATAAAACTTACTATTATTTGCTCCAACCCTAGAGAATTGAACAGGTATATTGGCGCAACGCCGTACGTCGAGATTATTGGTGATGTTATAAGTGCTTTTGTTAATAGCTTGTTTTTCATTTAGTAAATATAAATTGCAATTGTTTGACAAACAAAATATCCTGTTCTCAATTGGACTTTATAAACAAATCAATTTCTATTTTATATATCATGGCACCTGAGATCCCCACCGGAATTCCTATATCGTACCAAATCTACTTTATTTGAAAATACAATTAAATATTTTAAAAAGTGCCATTTTTACTTTTTCAAAATCTGGCAACCCTCCTGAAATTTGATGTGCCAAACTATTCTTCCAGGCTGCTGAAAGCTGTTTGTCGTTTTCGGGGTTAATGAGTTGGTCTATTCCAGTATATGTATATCCTTTGAATGCCATTTTTTTATGAAAGGCTTCAACTATTGGTTTGTAGTCAAGTTCGGTAAAGTGCTTTGAAAGATACCAAATGTCGTAAAAGTCACGTGGTGCAGTGTATGAACGTTGGATTAATGCTCGCATCTTTTCGGCCAAAACTTCTTCAATGGTATAGCAAGGAACCTGCAAAGCATTATCTGTGAGTTTATCGGAATAACTATGGGTAATATCTTTGCTTGCCAATGGGAAAAGAACTAATTCGTAAAGAATTATCTCAATTTTTATTTTGGTTTGCCAGCGTTGATGCGGTGGTGGTGTCTCGTTTCTGGGATGGTCTGAACCCCAGAATTTAATTATGGCTTCGTAACCTGTTAATTGGTTATTATACACCAATTCCTTAAGCGATTCAATGTGCGTTGGCATTTCAACTCGCTGCTGTATAAGTGATGTAATTTCATTCAAATGTTTGCGAGTTAGTTTGAATTCCTTGTCGTTTGAGGTAAAATCAAGGTCTTCAGAGAAGCGATAATCGGGAATATAGCATTTCTTCAAGCAAGTTCCACCTTTAAATATTAGCTTTTGTCGCAATTCGGGTATTGTATAGATGGCATCGAGAAAGTGGCCTAAAGCCCAATCTTTATCAATGGTACTTTTTAATACACCTTTTTGAGTTGCTATGGTTGCTATTTCTTTCTGTAGAATCATTTAATATTGCTTGTTACAAATATCCATAATTTCGTCTCGGCTAATATTTAACCTCAACCGCCACTTCGTTAACGAATTCGCCTTTGTCGGTACCAGCCGGGTCAAATACATTGTATTTTTTATTTACCTGTTGCTTTGCATACTTGGTAAAGGCTTTTAATCCTTTTTTTTCGAGCAATTCTGCCAAAAAACCCATTCGCTTAGTTGTAGAAATATTATTTATAGCTGTGCAATAGGCTATCATTTTATCACTATTGAGTTTTGCATTATCAAAAGCACGAATAAGTTCGGCATATCCTCCAGAATGCTCCGGCATGTCGAAGCAATCGACAATGGTTTTATCAATATCGGTAATCCTATACTTTCGGCTTCCTTGACCCAGTGTGAGGATTCCTGTAATTTTGGATGGAGCTACACTAACAAATTTATAAGTAGTGCCGAATATTGCCTTACTTCTTTTACGGCTTGAAGTTTGAATAAAAACGTTATTTGAAAACTGTTCTGTTAAACCATGCGTATTGAGTGCAGACCAATAACCAATAGCCCCGTTATCGCTGATAAAACAACCTACTACCTTTTCATCGTTAAAATTTGCACGGCATACTTGCCCCGCTCAATTCTGAAGAGTATTTTTTTATGGACTAGATTCTCAACCAATTCATTAATATCTAAAAATTTATTATTGAATTGTATTTTGAGCTCATCCAATGTAAAAATATCCAGTTCAAAATCATCTATGCCAGCATAAAGTCAATTTGTTGCTGGGTTAAGTTTTCTGATATGTATGTGCTTCTTGCCATTACTTACTATTGTATGATAAACCCTAATTATTGGGGTTTATCGTTACTTAAAAAGTAATGCTAATGTACAAATAAATTATTTAATGACAAGTGGTAAGGCGTATTTTTATAAAATGGAGTAATCTTAATTCAGTCAATGAGTAAAAATTCATAAAAGCATCGAAATATGATAAATTAGTGAATAGTTTACTCACGTTTCAAACTCTCTTGTCTTTTGCCGATTCACTGAAAGCGATGAGGTTAAATTGTTCGCGTAAGCGGCTGCGAATGCGTGTGCCGTATATTTCTTCTATTTCGCTACTATTGAGGTTGGTGGTTAAGTGGGTTAGCATGTGGCGAGAAATGAACAAATCGTATCGGGATAAAAGGATCTCTGCCAATACATTGCATTCGTTGCCATAGTATTTTAGGTTATTCTCGGTGCCAAGGTCGTCAAAACACCAGGTGCGTGGAATGTCGTTTTTGAAGGCTTGTTTGCTGTATTTGTGAATGATGCTGTAACCTTCCTGGATAAATTCAAAACTAATATCACGGCAGGACTTCATAATAAATCGGGATTCAGGAGGTTGAATGTGCCGGATAATGTTCATTAATGAGGTTTGCCACAACCAACTGGGCCGGAAAGTAAAATACCTTTGCGAAAGGAAAGGTTGAATTTTTCTTCTCCGGCACTGTCCTGAAAAATATACACCAGCAGTTTATAAATGATTTCGTAATCATCGGCAATGACTTTGAAACCGGGATGATAAAGTTTTTTGCCTGTGGTTTCGATAAATGCAAGGCATTTGGTAAAATCGAAGGTTGTACTCATACTTTTTTATTTTATTACTTTCTTTTGGCTTGACCCAAAAGAAACAAAAGGTCAAGGCTTACTGAAAATTGGCTAAAAAACGTCTGCGTTTGCTACTGCGGGCATAAACTCGCTGCGCTCAAACAAATGCCCTCGTTACACAAACTTGACGTTTTCTTAACGCCATTTTCAGAAGGCCGGTCATAATGGTTCGGCATAGTTTTTATTGTTTGGGTCGGGTTTGGGTTTTTGCTGAGATTTTGGCAAGCCATGCGGAGCAATAAACCGTTGGCAGTTTAGCATCCAATTTCGGGCGGCGGCTTTCCAGTCTTTCATTTTGGCACGACCGCCAACTAACCAACCGTTGCTTTCGAAGTAGTTGAAAAACTTTTCGGCTTCAACGGGCGGAAAGTTCTTTTCATAGAAATAAATTTTGACGTGATCCAATGGCGGGGGCATTGCATTGACGGCTGACTCTTCGTTCTTTTTCTTTTCGCGGAATTTTTCTTTTTCTTCTTTTGTATTCATAGCTGAATTTTTTAAATCAAAATTTTGGGATTGCCCAATCAAGTTTGTTTGGTTTAATTTGTTTATATTGTTTAAAGAAGGGCTCACATCTATATCACTTCCATTATCACATCTATTATCAAAAGTGTACAGGTAAACCAAGCTACCTTTATGCTTATTGTAAGAGGGTTCGTAACGGATATAATTCCAGCTACTAAGCTCTTTTAAGCATTTTACATAGGTGTTTACCGAACCGATTTTGGCCATTTTCATCATTTCGTTACGGGATATAGAAATTGGATTGTGAAAAAAATTAAGGTTCCAGCAACGGAACAATGCCATGTAAAGGCTTATATGAAACGGTGTAAGTCGGGTGTCGGAATCAATTCTTTCGAATACGCCCGACAGATGTTTGATGTAATTCATCCATAGCGGGGTGTATTATTTAAAGATGCTTAACTGTTGCTTTCGTGATTGCAGCATTTGCTGGATGTCGGCATAGTCGTAATAAAGCACACCTCCAATTTTGGTGTATGGCAATGTGCCATTAACACGCAGGTTTTGCAATGTACCGGGTGAAATGTTGAGTATTTTTCGGACTTCGTAGGATTTGAGCCATTTTTTTGATGGTTGGCCACTTTGTTCTTTAAAAAGCTGTTTGATTTCAGAGAGTATTTCCATTTTAAACTCTCGTAAATCGTCGGTAGTGATAATTTCCGCTGCCATGTTTTATTGTTTTTGAGTTATTGTATCTCAAAATTGAATAAATGACAGCAAAGTAATTCACAGGTTTATACCAAGTTGGTATAAAATAAGTTTTGAGGTAATTTGAATTAAATTAGGTTATTAAAAGCATAAAAACGTATCGGATTTGTAATAATACCAAGTTGGTTTCACCTTGGTATTATTCGTCCTGTTCTTCTATTTTCTTTATTAATGCAGCTTTCATACTATCGAGAAACTTCGGTGGATTTTGCCGATTCTTAATTTCGAGGTAGGTACGGTAGAAATCACCAAGGTCAAAATCAAAGATATTCTCCATAAATAGTGCTATTTCCTTTATATCAACAGAACCATTGTTGATGCAACCACATGCCTGTAGAGCGTAGATAAGTTCAACCAGCGATATTTTAGAATCGGTCCAGGCGTATTTGCTTTTTCGTATTTGACCAGAACGATTGTTATGTTCTTTACGTTCTAGCGAAGCTAATTCGGAATTGAGGTAAATGCAAAGCAAATCATTTGCTAATATCTTTGCTACTTTATAATCGTGACTGGTTGAAAAATCGGGGTCGGAGTCATAGCTAAAGGAATTAACATATAAGCGGAGGTCGAGCCTGCCACGGACAAAATATTTATCATCAAGATAAGTCATATTGTTTCGAAAATATTGGTAAAACTCAAGATTTTCGGAAAAGTACAGCTCTATTTTTGCAATTTCATTTTGCAAATATTTCTTTTGCGATTTATCGCTACCCGTGGGACGCTTAGATTCGATATTGAATATTTTTATGAAATATATGAGCTTGCTGTAAATAGATGGTTTTATTTCTTTGAAAAACGTTATTTCATCGAACTGTGTTATAAAATGGCACTTACGGATGTATTCTTTTAATTCAACAAGCGTTTTATTAATTAGCCCAATTGAAACTTCGGCTCTCTTTAAGATTCCGGTTTCTTCTGTTTCAACTAATTTTAGTTGAATTGATAAATGCTCTCTTATTTTATAAATCTCATCCAGCATTATAAATCAAATTGATGGGGCTTTATTGCTGACCGAATTGAACCATACCAGCC
>JAAUTT010000363.1 GCA_012031335.1 Bacteroidales bacterium
AAGTGTAGTCTCAATGGTTCCTTCGTCGTTGTATGCCTTCACATTAAAAGCCGTTCCTACTGCCTTGATATCAATATAAGATGTTTTTACTATAAAAGGCAGATTTTTATTCTTGTGGACATTGAAAAAAGCCTCTCCATCGAGACTCAGTTCGCGGTTATTTATGTTAAACCCTGCATTATATTTCAGTTTACTTCCGGCATTCAACAGCACCTTTGAACCATCGGGCATTGTAATTTCGGTTTTTGCCCCTAGCGGAGCTTTGATTTCGTAATAAGTGGTACCTGCATTTTGAAATGGTTGGGGTTTTAATACAGTATATGTCAAAAAAACTGATACAACAACCGCCAGGAAAACAGCAGCCACTTTAAAGGTTATATTGAGGAGTTCTCTGGTTTTATTTACCTCTGGTTTATTAAGCTCGTTCAGATTTATTTTATCGTTGATGTTTGAATAGATGCTGTCGAAGTCTACATCTTTCAATTCGGTTTCATCCGAAAAGTCTTTCAGCTGATCGTAAAGATATTGTTTTACCTTCTCTTCATTTTCGGGTGAGGAGAGCCAGTTCATAAATTGCTGACGCTCCCCGGGCGTAAACTTTTGATTCAAATAATTTTTAAACCCATCGTTTAGTTCGTAAAGGCTCATTGTTATTGTAGTGTTTATGATTAATACAACTGAATATGGCAGAGTACTTACTCCTGAATATAAAAAAATGGAATTTTTTTACAGAAAAAGAAAAAGTATGGAGCTTATATCGTTTTTCAGATTCTTTCTGAGATATTTAAGCGCTTTATATACCTGGTTTTCGACAGTTCGTACCGAAATTTGCAATCTAGCAGCAATTTCCTCATACGGTAATCCTTCGTGGCGGCTTAACCTGAATATAATTTTACGTTGTTCAGGGAGTTTTTCAATAAGGATGTTTACACTTTCCTGCAAGCTGTTGAAGTAGATATTTTCGAGGGTGGTATTATCATGCTCTTCAGGTCCTTCGGCCAGGTTACCCGACCGTACTTTCTTGTACTTAAAATAGTTATATATGTGATTAACCGTTATTTTATACAAATAGCTTTTCAATGACAAATTATCCTGAATTGCCGCACGGGTTTCCCAGGTTTTAACAAACACTGCCTGTATGATTTCTTCGGCATCACTTTTTCGACTTTAGGTAGGAAAGCGCAAAACTAAATATTTTCCGGCTGTACAGATTATAAAACTGATGAAATGCAAGCTTGTCTCCGTCTCTGATCCGGGAAGCAAGGGAATCAGGTTCATCAAGATTCATTAGTTAAAATAAAATTAAGCTAAATTTTTCCAAACCTAATTGAAAATTTAAATGAACCAAATCTGTTTTAAATTTTTAAATCCTTTTTACAGCTCTCTGGTATTAGAGCTGCTTCGTAAAAATATATTCCGAATATTCGGGTAAATAAATCCCCACTTTAAAAAATTTGAGGAATTAGATCGACCCGAATTTTATATTTCCAATATGAATTTGAACCAATAAGTATCGGCTTTCAATTGCCAGAATCCCCTTATAAAAAGAAAATACAACCAATTTTAATAGTTCAAACAGAAAATAATTCTCGTTATTCTGTTTTATGGAATAGTTTTGGATTCAAATAGTTGCAAAATATTATGGTTCTGGCAAGTAATTAATTATTGCAATGTTTGATCTCTTCCAGCAAGAAGAATTCATCAGAACAGTTTGCCTGAGTTTACTTGTTCTTATGATATTTAGGGCTTCCGGTAAATATTTTTGTGAATTATTTGATAACTGATTTCAAAGTAATAGTTTATGATTAAACCTGCACCACTAAGTAAAGTTGTAAAATATTCTTTTCCTTATTGTACTGTTTACAGTCATTCTTTATTTCGGGCGGAATATACTTATCCTACTGATGTTTTCAGTTTTTTTTACGATGCTGATGATCCCGGTTTCCCGCAAATTCGAGAGCTGGGGAATGTCCAGGGTATTTTCAACCTTAACATCAGTATTCATAATTATAATAGCCATATTGATAGTGTTAGGATTGATATACATACAGGTTGCTGCCTTTAATGACGATCTGCCTAATATTCAAAAGAAGCTTGAAGGTTCAATAAATGGAATTCAGAATTGGATCCAAATCAATTTCGGAGTAAGTAGTGAAAGTCAGATTGCTACACTTAAAAATCAGTTGAAGGATGCCATGAGCAATGCAGGTGCATTCCTTGCAGGCATAGTGAAAGGAATCATTTCCGTCATTGGAAGTTCAGCTCTGGTTTTGGTATTAACCTTTCTGTTTCTGCTCAATCGCGAAAAATACGAGAATTTCTTTGTGATGTTCTATAAGGACGAGCAAAGAACAGAAGTTAAGGCTGTGATTCACAAATCAGCAATATTGCACAGCAATATTTAGTTGGAAGATTGATCTCGATTATTATTTTAACCATCTTTTATTTCATTGGATTACAAATTATTGGGATAAAGAATGCTTTTCTGTTATCGGCCATTGCAGCACTGGTTACTTTTATTCCCTATGTGGGTCCAATTATTGGCGGTCTTTTGCCGTTTACCATGGCGTTGGTTACAGAAGATACCTTCGGACCAGCGCTAGGAGTAATTATTGTTATATCGATTGCACAGGCCTTTGACAACTATGTAATAACGCCCCTGTTTATTGGTGGAAGTGTAAACATCAGTCCATTTTTACCATATTTATTTTAATTGTTGGCGGAATGTTATGGGGTATTGCCGGAGTGATTCTTTTTATACCACTTCTGGGAATGCTAAAAATTATTTTTGATAATGTTGAAGGTCTGCAACCTTATGCTTACCTGGTGGGAAATCAAAAAAGCGATACAGCAACCAGAGATGCATGGAAAAAGATAAAAAAGAAATTTAAGGGAAGAAAAAGTGAATCTTAAGACTTAAAACACTATTGTCCGGTACCAAAAAGATGAAATCGCGGGGAGTGTCTTGTCAACTGTGCAACTTCTACAAAGTTGGCAGAAGCTACCTTCCATTTTATTTTCTAACAATTATGTAACTTCTACGAAGTTGAAAATATCCTCGGAGGGCCTGCCTCGCCGTCAGGCAGGGATACATAATTGTAGAAAAGATAAATATGATTGAGGCCACAACCTCGTAGAGGTTGCATACTAATTTACCGAACAATACTGAAGTTAAAGTAAGAATATCTATTTTAATTAATGCATTTACATTCCAGCATTAATATTACATTTTAACTGTATGGAATATTATTTGAATTAGTAAGGGTATACAACTAAATATATCAAAGTTATGAAGCGTTTGCCGGAAAATATCGCAAAAATTGCAGGATTGTTAATCAATTATGGTTTGAGAAAGCAGCTTATTTTACTATCAGTCTTGCACTTACTAAAATTCATCATTCATAAGTTTTTAAAATTAATCGTTAATAAATTGAAATTAAAGTTTGTGGAAACAATTCCACATATGGCTAATAGTTAATTTCTGATATTTCTGCTATGAGCTATGGCTAAAACATAAGCGATTTTTTAGGAAGGGTCTCCACTGAAGAATAAAATTGATTATCATTCGGGCTTTGGAAAGTCGGAGTGTTGTTCAAACATTTAAACGGAAAGTTGCGGAATACTTTCCCAAGTAAGCTTAATAAATTTAAAAATGTCGAACTAAAACGAAAATTATGAAACTAATTTTGACTTTATTCATCAGCATATTTATAATATCATCCTGTGCTACCACAACTAAATTTCCGGTTTCGGATATTACACCTGCTGCAAGTATTACAGCAAGTAAGAAGAAAGATAATAACGGAAATTATAAGATTTCAGTTGTAGCCAATAATCTGTCGAGTGCCGATAGATTAAATCCTCCAAAAAAAGTATATGTAGTGTGGATAACAACTCCTCAGAACGGAACGAAATACCTGGGCAGTTGAAAATAAAATGCCAAAAAGCAACGCTGGAAACACTAACTTCTTTCGATCCTCAGGAAATTTTCATTACGGCAGAGGAGGAAGGAAATATCTCCTACGCCTCAGGTCTGGAAATTTCAAGAGTATCGTTCAATGGGAATCCTTAAATCAAATTATGAGGTGATTATGAATAGTACATTGACGGATTAAAAAATAAAAATCCGCTTAAACACTGATATTTAAGCGGATTTAGTTTTGTTTGATATGATGCTCGCGGAGAGCGAGGGATTACTCCCTTTGGTCGTGAGGGCTTCGCCGTTCGAACCCTGGTTCTCATCCCTCGCTCTAAATAAAAAAAAGTCGCAATTAAGCGACTTCAGCGGAGAGCGAGGGATTCGAACCCCCGGTACCTTGCGGTACAACAGTTTTCGAGACTGCCACGATCGACCACTCTGCCAGCTCTCCTTTTTAGTTCCGCAAAAGTAAAGTTTTTATTTATAATTGAAAATCAAACACCACTTTAATTTCTCCTTAGGTTAAATACCAAATTTGTAAATTAGGAGGTAAGTGGTGGTCGTAATCAAGAACCCAGTGTTGAGATTGGAAATTATCCTTTTGCTTGTCAGGGTTGAAGTATTCGAATACCTGTATTTGCCTTTATTCAATAAAAAATAATGCCACTCCTATTACACTTATCACTGCTCCAATTATTTCGCGAAGTGTTACTTTCTGTTTAAAAATAAACACCGAAGGGGCGATGATCAATATAGGAACCAGCGCCATAATGGTTGAAGCAATTCCGGTTTCTGTATACTTAACTGATAATAGTGAGAAAGAAACTCCAAGGAAAGGTCCGAAAAATGATCCAATAATTATTCCCCGCATCCCGATTTTATGTTTGAAAGCGTTCCTGATCTGATCTCCCCGATTAAGGATAAATACCAGAGCGGTAAACCCAACCATACCTGTAATAATCCTTATTTGTGTGGCAGCAAATGGATCGTAATCGCCCATTCCTTTTTTGCTTAGTACCAATCCGGAAGCCTGTCCGACTGCTCCGCCCAAAGCCAACAGAAATCCCTTCAGAGGCATATTGAACCTGAACTTTTCATTAGGCGCTTTCCGGCTGAATATGGCAAGGGAAATCCCTGCAACGGTAAGCAGCATGCCCAAAAGATTGAAGCCTGTGAGGTGCTCTCCGAGTAAGAAAAAACCCATGAAGGCAGTTATTGGAGGAACCAGGGTCATAATAAGCATTGCCATCCGGGAACCGATAATGGTAAACGATTTGAAAAGGAAAAGATCGCCCAAAACAAATCCGATTAACCCCGAAAGGCTAAGCCATAGCCATTGGTTAACACCGGCATCAGTAGGGAAAATTATACCCCGGTAAAAAAGGTAAATACACTCAAAAAAAAGAAGCCTAGAAAAAGCCTGATCAGATTCACCGCCAGCGATCCAACTTTATTACTGGCCGATTCGAACGATAAGGCGGTTATAGTCCAGAAGAAAGCTACCAATAAATGCAGCAAATTCTCCCATATGATTCATTTGCATATATCAGAATTAAGGGGGTAAAGTTACATTTTTATAGGAAAAGCTTTATATTTGAAACCATTTTTTTTTGAAAAAGTAATTATTTTTTAAACTCCAAAAATAAAGCTTTTAT
>JAAUTT010000364.1 GCA_012031335.1 Bacteroidales bacterium
TTTATGTCTGTTTTTTCTTAAACGTTTTTTCCGTTTGTGTGTGGACATTTTATGTCTTTTTCTTTTTTTTTCCGCTTGGCATATTATGCTATTTATCAGTTTGCAATGCTTATTTAACATTCACTTTTACCTTACCTACAAATGATTTTGCCGGTTTGAAAGAAGGAATAAAGTGTTCAGGAATAATGATGGTTGTGTTTTTTGAAATATTACGGGCTGTTTTTTGGGCTCTTCTCTTAACGATGAAGCTGCCAAAGCCTCTTAAATATACGTTTTTATCTTTTACAAGAGCATCTTTTACGCTCTCCATAAAAGCTTCAACTGTTTTTTGAACAGTAATTTTTTCAATTCCCGTAGTTTTGGAAATTTCATTTACGATGTCTGCCTTTGTCATTGTAAAAAGCTTTAATTATCAATATTTTAACTAATTTTAAAAATCCGAGCTGCAAATATAAACGATTTATGTTGATTTTTAAAATAGTAGATCAATATTTTTGTGCCTAAAAATTATGGGGTTAGGAATTGAATTATGGAAGGTAGTATAAGTAATAAGTTGATTAATTGGTATTTGGTTAATAAAAGGGATCTTCCCTGGAGAAACACTTCTGATCCTTATTTGATATGGGTTTCGGAGATTATTCTGCAGCAAACCAGAGTGGCTCAGGGAATGCCTTATTATTACAGGTTTATAGAAGTATTTTCTTCGGTGGCCCATTTGGCTTCTGCTCCTCAGGAACAGGTTTTAAAACTCTGGCAGGGATTAGGCTACTATTCTCGTGCACGAAATATGCATTTGGCGGCAAAACAGATTGTTGAAAAGTATAATGGTTTATTTCCGGATAATTTTAAAGAACTATTAAAGTTGAAAGGTGTTGGTGAATATACTGCTGCTGCAGTTGCATCTCTGGCTTATAACGAAATTGTTCCGGTGGTCGATGGAAATGTAATCAGAGTTTTATCCCGCATATTTGGAATTGAAGAGCCGGTTGACAAATCATCGGTACTCAAAGAAATAAAATTTTTAGCTACTGATATTATACCAGCGAAAAATCCTGCACTTCATAACCAGGCTATAATGGAATTCGGAGCACTTCAATGTGTCCCTCTGAATCCGGAATGCAATATTTGTCCGGTTCAGGAAAATTGTCTGGCATTTCGATATAAAAAGACAGATACTATTCCATTCAAAAAATCGAAAGTGAAAGTGAAAGATCGGTTTTTTTATTACTTCATCATTCATAACAATACACATGTATATTTTCAAAGGCGTCAGTCGGGCGATATATGGGAAGGCTTATTTGAGTTTCCGCTGGTTGAGACAAAAAGCAATATTCTTCCGGAAAACATTCCATCTCTGGCTGCTGAATTTCTGCTTCCTGGAGTAAAATACAGGATATTTGGCATTTCGGAATCTATAAAACATATTTTAACTCACCAGAAACTGTTTGTTTGTTTCATCCATATAAACATCGAAAACTTATCAACAAAATTACCAGATGGGTGGTTGCCGGTACCGTCTGATAAGGTCCGCGATCTTGCCGTGCCGAGAGTTATAGACAGGTACATGGATTCGCGCGATTTTAACAAGCATCTGTTTCATCATTTTTGATTCAAAAATTATTGTATTTTTACTCATCAATAATTAACCCTATGATAAACAAAGTTATTTTAGTTGGAAATGTAGGTCGTGATCCTGAAATCCGCCACCTCGACAACAACCTTATAGTGGCTCGTTTTAGCCTTGCCACAAGCGAATCGTATAAAAACAAAAATGGCGAAAGGATTACAAATACCGAATGGCATAACATTGTTGTTTGGAGAGGTTTAGCCGAAATTGCAGAAAAATATGTAAAAAAGGGATCCCTGATTGCCGTTGAGGGTAAAATCCGCAATCGTACCTGGGACGATAAGGAGGGTAATAAACGCTATTCCATTGAGATTGATTGCGATAATCTTCAATTACTTGGCAGGAAACAGGATGATGGTAGTCATTTAGAGAACCATTCAGGTCGCGAAACGGGCATTGCAACCGAACCCATGGATATTGGTGAAATATCCCCTACTGACGACCTGCCTTTCTGATTGTTGAACCAAACCTTATCCATTGGAAACTGATTACTTTCATTACGCTGCATTTAATTTATCACTAATTCTGACAATTCCTGTACAATTAGCAACTGCAGCAGTGCTTTCTGTTGTTCTTCTTTTACTGACTTCCATAATATCTGGAGCGGAATTAGCCTTACTTTCACTGAATAATATTGCAATTGAAAATATAGAAACACGGGAGGATCGAAAGGGCCTTATTCTTAAGGAATACATTAAAAATCCGGATAAACTTCAGCTAACTGCATCCATTTTCAGGAAAATAGCTGTGATATTAACCATTTTAACGCTATTCCCCTTTGTTAAGAGCCTGCCATTTATTGTAGATTTTAATTTGTTTGCTGTTTTTTTATTTGCATTAGGCTGTGCTTTCATCATATTATTCTTCACCGAATTATTGCCTCGTATTTTTAGTAAAAATTCCGAACAGTTTATTTTGTTTTATGCTTACCTGTTAAGGATGTTCGAAATTATACTCAGCCCTCTTTCTCTTTTAATCCTTAAATTGTCAGGAAGTCATTATAAAAAGTTTCTGAATACAAAAAATCATATTTCCATCGAAGATATTTCGAATGCACTTGAGTTTACTTCCAATTCGCCCAATGACGAAGAGAATATTCTTCAGGGTCTGGTAAACTTCGGAAATATCGACGTGCAGAAAATTCTTAAACCACGTATCGACGTAATTGCTGTGGATAAGGATACAGATTCGGATCTGTTATACAAAGTTGTTGTTGAGTCGGGCTATTCACGTATTCCTGTTTATTCGGAGTCTTTCGACGATATGGTAGGAATTTTATATGTAAAAGACCTTCTCCCATACCTTAAGGAACTGAATAATTTTGACTGGAATTCACTCATCAGGCCAGCTTACATAGTTCCTGAAACAAAAAAAGTGAAAGAACTGCTGAAGGAATTTCAGGTACAAAAGAACCATATGGCTGTTGTTGTTGACGAATATGGCGGAACAACAGGTATTGTAACCCTCGAGGATATAATTGAAGAAATTGTTGGTGAAATTGCCGATGAATCGGATGAGGACGAAACATGTTTTTACCAGAATAGATGAAAATACCTATTTGTTTGATGGTATAACCCTTTTGGAAGACTTTTACCGGATTACACAATCGGCCGAGGATATTTTCGACGAGGTGAGGGGAGATGCCGACACCATTGCCGGACTTATCCTTGAGATAAAAGGTGAAATTCCAGAAAATGGTGATGAAATAAGTTTCCCCCCTTTCCTGTTTATTGTTGAACAGGTAGATAATCGTCGAATTAAACAGGTGAAAGTGATTATAAACCAAGAAGAAACAGAGGACGAAAAAGCATGAAGAATATTGTTTTGACTTGTTTAATTATTTGTATGTTTATCGCATGCAAGGAAACTTTTACCCCTAAACCCAGAGGCTACTACCGAATCGACTTTCCGGCAAAGGAATACCAGTTGTTCGACAGTGCATGTCCCTTTACCTTCGAATACCCAAAATACGGGTCAATTATTCCCGATATGAACAAAAATGCTGAACCTTGCTGGATAAATATCGGGTTTCCAAAGTATAAAGGGAAAATTCATCTTAGTTATAAGAAAGTTACCAATGGTTCGGGGCAGTTTATTGAAGATTCCCATCGGCTGGCTTATAACCATGCCATTAAAGCAGATGCTATAGAAGAGCTCCTCATTGAATACCCGGAAAGAAAAGTATATGGCATCATTTACGATATTAGGGGTAATACAGCATCTTCCTTACAGTTTTATGTTACCGACAGTATCCGGCATTTTTTACGAGGTTCATTATATTTTGAAACACAACCGAACAAAGACTCATTAGCCCCGGTAGTGCAGTTCTTCAGGAAAGACGTTGAACAGCTGATTAATACGCTTCAATGGAAGTAAATATTTGATTATGAAATTGTTTTATATCCTTATTGTAAAAACCAACATAATAATTTCAATCTATACCAAATGATAAGTCATTTTTTTCACATTACTGGAAATCAGTAATCCGTAATGCTTCCTGGAGGCGAAACATGGTCGCCAAAATAGTATTTGGAATTTTGATGCTGTATTTAATTCTGGTATTTATTTATATCGGAACCTCGCTGCCTCAAATTCTGTCTAAAATCGGCGGAGATCCGGTTACAGCCTTTAATTCGCTGCTTATATGGTATTTTCTATTCGATCTTTTGACCCGCAGCATGATGCAGTCATTACCAGTTCTGCAAGTTATTCCTTATCTCAGGTTAAAATTCAGGAAATCAACCGTTATTCATTATCTTCTTTTAAGAAGTTTGTGGAATATTTTTAATTTTTTACCCTGGCTGATTGTTGTTCCTTTTGTTACACAAATTCTGCCCGATGGTACCAGCAGTTTCCCCTACATAGCAGGTATCCTCATGATGGTTCTGATTAATAATTTCCTGGCGCTTTATTTTCAATATATTTCCCAAAAACACTTTATATTTTCAGTCATTCCAATTGCACTTGTAGCGCTTAATTTTTTCCTGCAACAAAATGGGGGATTAGCAGCCCAGGCTTCCATATTTTTCGGAAACGGCCTGGTTGCAGGCAATTTAGCCATATTATTGAGTTTACTGGTGGTTTTGTTTCTTATCTATTATGTTAATCGCCGACTCTTGTTTATGGGGTTTTATCTCGATGAAGTAAAATCGAAGAAAAGCCGCGATGAACGATTTGCAAGATTCCCTGGTATGGGTATTTTCGACCGTTTAGGACTAACAGGTAAGTATATGGCTCTGGAAGTTAATCTTTTGTTCCGGAATAAACGTCCACGACAAGCCCTGGTTATTTTGCCGATTTTTTGGGCTTATCTTACATATATTATGATTAAAGATGCCGATAAACTTACCACCGGAGCTATGGGTGTATATTTTATTTCCATCGTGGTCGGCATGGGTGCAGTAATTTATGGTCAGTTCTTATTCAGCTGGGAAAGCAGCTTTTTTGATGGAATAATAGCCCGTCGTATCGATTTCCGAAAATATGTTTTCGCAAAGTATTATGTTATGAGTTTGCTGGTTATCATCAGCTTTATTCCGCTTTATTTTGCCATGGTATTGATTGCTCATGTAAGCCCGCTGATATTAACATCTTTAACATTGTTTGTGTTGGGTCCCATTCAGTTTATTATATTCTTTTTTGCAACATTCAACGATGCACGGGTCGATTTAAGTATGGGGCAGTTTTTTAATTATCAAGGTGTTAAAGGAAAACACTTTCTGGTTTCATTTGCTTTCTTTCTGGTTCCCTTTCTTTTATACCTGTTGCTGAATTATCTGGTAGGTTCTGTATGGGCCCTGCTTGTTATCGCTGCCATAGGAATTCTGTTTATAGCCTTGCATAAATATTGGCTAAATGCTGTAATTATTAAAAATTTATTTCCAGGAAATATAAAAACCTGGAAGGCTATCGTAAATTAACCGCCTAACCATAAATATCATGATAC
>JAAUTT010000365.1 GCA_012031335.1 Bacteroidales bacterium
TATACAAGAATATCGCCCGCTGATACTGCAATGAGTCTATTATGAAGAATGCTTTTGGTTGTGCTACCATCCCGTTTTACAACAGTTTTATGCGAATTATTATTACGATTATTATTATTACGGTTATGATGAATGGGACTGGTATTATGGTCTTAATTCCTACTATCCAGGATATTATGCCCGCTACCATTATCCCTGGGGCTATCCGGCATATTATTCGTCCTATGCAATAGGAACAGTTATCATCGAAATGGTTGATCCTGCCAGTCCAACCAGCATTAATGACAACACCCGTCAGGTATCTTATCCGGTGCGATGGATCGCTGTTTTAAACGGAGTGGCCGAATCATCACTTAGTAATTCAAGTGAGAGAATAACCAAAGGAATCCAGCAGGCATTCCGGCAATCATCCTATTTATTAATAAACTAATACCCATAACTATGAAAAGTTTGATTCAAAATTACAAAGCGTATATGATATTGTTAAGTATGATGTTAGCATGTAGTGTAAGCTATTTGGACAAAAGCTACGGACAGGGTCATGTTAAAATAACATACGATGTGTCTGCTCCGCTGGGAAACACAATGGATTTTGTAGGTGAAACAAGTTTCAGAGGGTTTAGTTTTGAAGCAGGCATGAACTTGAATGATAACTTTGCTTTGGGAATAAAATCGGGGTTGCATTCCTTTTACGAGTCGTTAAACAAAGATACTTATACGGATAACAATGTAACCATTTATGGAAAACAGTTCAGATATATAAACTCAATTCCCATCTTACTCACAGCAAGTTATTTTTTCCGGCCGGATGCTGGTGTTTCTCCATATTTAACAGTTGGCGCAGGAGCGTATTCATTTCAGCGGCGGATCGATCTGGGATTATATAATGCCACAAATGATTTTGTATGGAATTTTGGTCTGCAACCCGAAGTAGGAATGCTGTTCTCCCTGAATAAAAGTTTAAAACTGAACTTAGGGGCAAGGTATAACTACATTCTCGAAAATGAATCCATTTCAGATCAGCAGTATGTGAGTTTTAATGTGGGTCTGGTCTTTGGGGGCCCGGTCAGAACAGAATAAAATAGAGAATCAATTTTTTAACATCCTGATTCCCGCAAATGAGAAATATGATAACGAAAGATTATAGAACAATAAAGGTTTAGAAATCCACAAACTCAATTTTCTTTAAACGGCTGATTACTTATAGTAATTGGCCGTTTCTGTTTAACAGCATAGCTCGCTTCCTTCGAAATAAACTACAACCTGGAAAATGATGTACGGCTTAAAAAAAGCCGAAGTGTCTTAAAAGCCACTCCTACAATTCTGTCCATTCTGCCTGAATAAGTTCAAAGTAACGATTTATAACCTACCGTAATTATGAGGAACCTTTTTAGGCATACTCTTTTTTGAGATGTTTGATTTCTTCTGCAAACTGTTGAATAGAATCCACAAAACTTGTAACAAATTACCCACAAAAGAATTCCAAAACTCTATACCTGTTAATTTACTGTATCTTATAAAATAGTTCAATTTTAGTTATATACCCAAAAATAAATAATTATAGGGGGACACTAAAATGAAAAAAATCTGGATAATTGTTATGTCTGTTATACTGGGAAGTGCTGTAACATTTTTAGTTATCTATGCATTTACACCTGTCTTAAAAAAATCGTTTAAAATAGAGCATATTGCAAGCGTACCAGCTCGAAATGCTTTTTACACTATGGATGACAATGGAAAGATTGTCCCCCTTGATTTTGCTGAGATTTCCAGAAATATAATGGATGCGGTGGTGAATATACAATCCACCCAAATCAGAAGTTATGCCCAACAGGGGCCACAGCAGTTGCCCTTCAGGGAATTTGGTGATGACTTTTTCCGGTATTTCTTTGGACCGGACCTGATGCCCGAAGGCCGGCAACGTCAAATGGAACCCCAGCAGCAGATGGGAATAGGTTCAGGAGTAATTATTAACCCGGATGGATATATAGTTACCAATAACCATGTAGTGGCCAATGCAAGTGAATTAGATGTTACATTACATGACAACAGAGCTTACAAAGCAGAAGTTGTGGGGACAGACCCCTCCACCGATCTGGCGCTGATCAGGATTAAAGAAAAAAACTTCCTACCATTCCAATTGCAAATTCAAATGAAGCCCGGATAGGTGAATGGGTATTGGCTGTGGGCAATCCATATGGATTAACCTCTACGGTAACAGCCGGTATCATTAGTGCTAAATCAAGATCCTTAAATATCATATCCGATCAATATGCAGTGGAATCATTTATACAAACTGATGCGGCTATTAACCCCGGTAATAGCGGTGGAGCTCTGGTAAACCTTCAAGGCGGTTTAATTGGGATTAACACCGCTATTGCAAGTCCAACAGGCTCATATTCAGGCTATGGCTTTGCTATATCTTCCAATATGGTGAAAAAAGTAGTAGAAGATATAATTAAATTCGGAGAAGTTAAAAGAGGATTTTTGGGAATTATGCTTCACAATATAACGGGAAAATTTGCCCGGGATAATAACCTGAAGGTTAACCAGGGAGCTTATGTGGACAGTGTGATGAAAGATGGTGCTGCAGCAATAGCAGGCATCAGGAGCGGCGATGTAATTGTAGCTGTAGACGGAAGGCAGGTACGACAGTCGTCAGAACTTCAGGAAGTTATTGCGGAACATCATCCTGACGATAAAATAAATGTAACAGTAAACCGAAACGGCGATACCAGGAAATTTGATGTTGTTCTAAAAGGACGCGAAGAAGGAAATGTCAGGACTGCTGATAAAGGAAGTATTGGCGGACGGTTGGAAACATTGCTGGGAGCCGATTTCAAAGCTATCGATAAAGAAGTTGCCCGGAAATTAGGCATTAATGGAGGAATTCAGATTACAAACCTCAGACCGGGAAAATTGACCAGTCAAACTGATGTGAGGGAAGGGTTTATCATAACTAATGTGAACGATCAGCCTGTAAAAACTGTAAACGATTTAACGAGTATTCTTTCTAAACGGAAAGGAAACGGCGTGATGCTGGAAGGCGTTTACGAATCGGTTCGGGGTACTTTTTATTATGCTTTTGGAATGTAAATAGATGATTTGAATGACTTAAAACATCGGTTAACATTCATAAAATTATAATATGCATATAATCTGGCACAATTTTATTCGGGTTTACCATTAACTTTTAAAAATAAAACATCATGAAAAATCTAATTATAAGCTTAAGTTTTTTGGTATTCTCTAATCTTAATATTATTGCGCAGGACACAGATATTACTCAGGCCTCTGTTTCAGATAGTCAAGGTAATAGAACTATGATGGATAGCAATTTATCAGCCAGTGGGTGGGATCAGAATAGAGTAAAAGAATTTGTGAATGATGCTGCTAATAGCTCTATGATGGAGATATTGCTCGGTAACCTGGCCAATGAAAGAACTAATTCCCAGTTGATAAAAGACTTTGCAAGTATGATGGTTACAGAATATTCAAACGCCAATCAAAAGTTAAAAACAGCTGTTAATAATGTTAAAGGGGTGAACCTTCCTTCAACTTTAGACAAAGAATTTCAGAAGAAAATCGACAATGTATACGAGAAAACCGGGGAGGACTTTGAAAGAGCTTATATAGATATGATGGTAGAAGATCAGAAAAAAGAAATTAAAGACTTTGAAGAAGCTCAAAAGAATATTTCCGATCCATCATTAAAAAAATGGGTTGACAATACATTACCCATTTTGAGGAAACATTTGAAGAAAGCTGAGAATATCAGGGAATTAATTAAATAAAAGTAAACAGGTTGCTACCTGTGTCAGTGTAACAGTAGGCACTGGTATAATTATTTCCTTTTATGAAAATTATTAAAAACTTTCTGATCTTACTCCTATTGTCAACCACGGTTTCTGCCCAAACAGATTCAGTAGAAGTGTTGTACAAAAATATACCGGAACCGGCACTTTTGCTTAGGATACCACAAAAACCAACCAATACCCTTACAATTGTTATCGGAAAAATGAAAGAAGCAGGGTATGAACCCGAAACTCAGGGATTCCTTTTTTGGAAAACAAATAAAATAAATGGATTCTATATATTTAAGGAGTTGAATTCCCGTCGCTTAACAGGCAACTGGATCTTTATTTTCAGGTGAGGCCGAGAAGCAAAAGTGAACTAATAAGTCAGACTTATTTATGCTCGTGAGCAAGGGGAATGAAGATTTCGTTTCCCCAGAAGAGGATAGCACAACGTTAAATGCCGGCAAACGCTTCTTAAGTAACTTTGCTACAGAAACAAAGGCATTCCGGTTACGATTAAACATTGTAACCTTGGGAAAGGAAATTGCTGGGATTCAGAATGCCCTGGAAACTCTTATGAATCAGGAAAGGGAGATAATTCGAAAATTTGGAAGTCTCACAGTTGAATTTTCAGGATAATAAATTGGCTCAAGAAGATTTACGGAAGAAATTGGCAGAAAAAGAAGTGAAACTTTTGATATTACAATCCGAACTCAACAATATTGAACAGTAACAAATACAAGTGGGTTGGAACTGATCGCAAAAGTAAATAAAGGAAGACCAATACAATAATAAAAATAAGTCGATAATAACTAAAAATTTAATTCTTATGGTACTTAATTATTTTTATGTGTTGATACTAGCAATTTTGATTGCTTTGTTTTTCAATTATGGTTTGAACATAAAAGGACCCTGGGGTACTTTATGGACATTCTTCGTGATTGTTTTCTTAACGGCTTTGATTGCACAAATCTGGTTGAAACCATTTGGACCCTACTGGGGTGAAATATATTGGTTTCCAGGATTAACGGCAGGTCTGATTATAGCTTTGGTTTTGGCGGCAGCTACGCCTGTGAAACCAAAAAATAGAAATAAAGTGCTTTTAGATGAGAAGGTTGAGGCAGACAATGCAAATATTAATAATACTATTGCCCTGGGATATTTTTTTTTGGGTTACTTTGGTTGTATTGATAATAATTGTTTTAATTGGGTTATTAAAACCTTGGTATTACTACCGGTGATGAAGCTAATACCTCTTGTTATTCAGTGGAGCCTGGAAGAGAGTTAGCATTCTGGACCATTTATGCTGAATCCAATTCCTCCTCCAGACTTCTCAATATACTGTCAAGCTCAGTTTTTAATTTGTTCCATTTTGACATGGATGCATTTTCAAGATCCTGCAGTTTTTTTGTCCAGATCACTAAAATTATTATCCAATAGATCAAGCTTTTTCTTTAATTCAGTTTGCTGAGCAGAGATAAGCTTTCTGAGATTTATAGCTTTTAGGTATTTTCTCTTCTGGTTTTAAAATACTTCAACGAATCGACAAACCCAGGTATGGAAGCAACCCTTACAGTATCCAGTACTTCTGAATTATTGTTCTGTTTTTTTTGGGTATCTATATTACGAGCTCCAGCCAAAAAGATAAACATGGTTATAAAAATGATAGTTTTCATATGTACAAAATTTTTATTTCATTGGTCATATGGAATATCCATGATGCTTTTGTTCATCCTTTTGGTGATCTCTCGGATCATGGACATTTTCATTTG
>JAAUTT010000366.1 GCA_012031335.1 Bacteroidales bacterium
TTTATACCTGGTTTTTTATGAGTAAGGCATATTCTTTATCATAGGCAAGCGGAAAAACAAAACTGCCATCGGATACGGTTGTTGTGCTGTCAACCAGTTTACCGGCTGCAT
Organism: Bacteroidales bacterium; assembly: GCA_012031335.1. The sequence goes on from JAAUTT010000366.1 coordinate 112, forward strand.
TATATAGGTAAACCGGGGTATATGCTATTACAGTATTTTCGGTAGAATCTTTTATTATCCCGGAGAACCTGATTGACGACAATGTAAAACTGTAAATATCATCGTCGCCTAAACCACCAGGCCGGTTGGAGGCAATATAACCAGTGCGTTTATCGGCATTCAGAAAAAAACTAAAATCATCTTTTTCGCTGTTCAGGGGAGCTCCCGGGTTAACCGGAACGGTAAATTCGTTGTCGTTTTTGCAGGCAGAGAAAAAAACATCGAGTCCTCCCAAACCCATATGGACATCGGACGAAAAGTATAATCCGGAACTATCTGCAAAGGGGAACATCTCGTTTCCGATGGTATTAATGGCAGGACCAAGGTTTACTGGCTGGCTGAAATCATTTGGACCGGTTATGTCGACATAAAAATATCTGTGCCACCCAGCGAACCAGGCATATTCGAGGCAAAGTATAACCTTTTGCCATCGGGCGATAGGGCAGGATGCCCAACAGAGTATTCCTTATTATTAAATGGAAGCTCCCGGATATTGGTCCATTTTCCATTTACGGCGTTTGCGGTGAATAGCATAAGGTGAGTAGTTCCCTGGGCGCTGTTTGTTCTTCTTCCCTGTATGTAACTGTTTCTGGTGAAATAAATAATCGAATGGTTGTTGTTAATAACAGCCGGGCCTTCATGAAAACGTGTATTTATAGCATTCCATATTGTTGTATGTTTTTGTTTTTCGCCGGGAATGAATTGATAGAGATCTAAAAAGGGTTTGTCATTCCAGGCGTAACTATTATCTATCATCAGACTTTTCGACCTTCCCGATGTGAAAATTATCCTGTCTCCCAGGGTTATAGCGCCAAAATCTGAATAGGGAGAATTAATTTCTTTTCGGTTTTCGATTGCGAAATTCCCCATATGTTCGGCCATCCGAATCGAATTTTCCGGGGTTTTCAAATTCTCCTGCAGTTGATCTTTTCCAGTATGTTTGGAATATTCAATCATCCATTTGTCCGATTCTTCGTATTTTTTATTGCTGCGCAGCACCTGAGCATATTTGTAATAGAACAAAGGGTTGATACTATCGAGCGATACTGTTTGCCATAAATAATACTCAGCTTTTTCGGTATTCCCCAGGTAATAATAGCAATTGCCCAGATATGCAATTACATCATGCAGTCTGTAACCCGACGGCTCCAGTTCTTCAAACAGTTTTGAAGCTCCCGAATAAGCCATCCGGTTAAATAAATCATGTGCCTTATCAAATTTTATTTTATTAAATATGCCAGATGTATTCTCTGCTTTAGGGATTTCTTCTTTTTGAGCATTCAACTGAATGCTAATAAGTATAATACATGTCAAAATGAAAAGCTTCTTCATGCTTAATAATTTTTATAGTTTAATGTTGGCTGGAGCCCTGTTTGCCAAATCAGGCTGACAATCACGTGTGGAAATTACTTTCATGTGTGGTTTACCTGAAAACACTTTGGTTTTCATAACTTAGAAATAGCGGGGTGAAATAATCCTGTCTTTTTTAAAAATGAAGTCGTATGTGAGCATCATTTCATGGGTTCCGGAGTTGTAACGGATAAGTTTCGACATGGTATATTCGAAGCAATATCCCAGACTAAGCTGGTTTGTTGCCTTGAACTGAAGAATGGTATTGAAGGAATCACCAAATCTGTGACCTAATCCCATCCAGAATCGATCTTTGTAAAGAACACTAGCATTCATTTCGACCGAGGCTGGTGCGCCACCTGTCATTTTAAGCAGTGCTGTTGGCTTGAGCTTAAACTGATCGTTCAGGGTAATTACATACCCCCCTGATAGAAAGTAATGCTGCCTGAGGGTTAACTTGGAATAGTCGAGTTCCTGATCGATGGTATTTTTGATGAGTTTTGGTGAAGAAAAACCAACAAAGAATTTATCGGAGTAATAGTAAACGCCGAATCCGAAATTTGGTTGTGGCTTAATGGACAGGTCCTGAAATGTTTCGTCAGTTTCAATTACATCCAGATCCGAAAAATGGGTTTTCAGGAAATTTACTCCGGCTTTCAATCCTAATGCCAGCCTGGTAGTTTCGGTAATATTGATGGTATAGGAGTAATCTCCAAAAAGCATGGTTTGTCGTATCGGACCAATTTTATCGTTAATTAAAGAAAGGCCTAATCCAACTTTTTCAGTGAAGGCAGGGGAATGAGCAAAAAAAGTTTGCGTTACCGGGGCTCCCTTAATGCCCACCCATTGATTGCGGTAAAGCCCTGTCATGCTTAATGCTCCCTTACTCCCCGCATAAGCCGGATTTAATGCCAGCATATTAAACATGTATTGCGAATACATGGGGTCCTGCTGGGCTTTTAACCCATTAACACAGATTATTGTAAAGATTAAACCGACAAGATAGTTTTGGATTATATTTTCATTTGTAAAATATTTTATGTTTAAGGTCAAATGGAATATCCATGATGCTTTTGTTCATCCCTTTTGGTGATCTTTTCGGATCATGGAGATTTCATTCGAAAGTATTTTTTTGTGAGTTTTGCAGCACCCTCATATTGAGTATAATTACTTGTTTTTGTTCGTTTAAATAACTGGAATTCATTCCCCATAACGTAGTTTAACGACTGATGTATATGAAACCTACAACCGATTTCCCCGGATGAAAATGTATCACATAGAAGTAGGTTCCCGAAGGTAATTTTTCATTACCCAGGGTTAACTTGTTTTTCGATATTCCATCCCAGTTATTTTCGTAAGCATCGGCCTCGTAAACCCTGGATCCCCAGCGGTTATATATTTCCAGTGAAACACGGTCGTACGATTCCAGACCCTGGATTTCGAAAAAGTCGTTTCTTCCATCACCATTCGGTGAGAAGCCTTCGGGGATTTTAACCTGGAGAACCTGTATTTTAAGAACTACCGTATCGCATAATCCGTAGCTGTTGCATATGGAAACTACTGCCATGTCGGTTCCGTCAAATCCATCTGCAGGTGTATATTTCAGGCAAAGACCCGATTCAACTTCCAGGGATCCGTGTTCGGTAGAAGTTATGAAATTTACTGTCAATCCATCAGCCGGAGTAGTCATTTCTAAACAGGCTTTTACTTCCTTGTCGATCGTGGTTGTAAGGGTTAAGGTATCGTATTTGGCAACAGGCTGACTACCCGGAGGCAAAACATTGATCCTTACTTTTACAATTGAACAGGCATTTCGGGAGTCGCATACCTGAACTTTTATGGAGTCAGTTCCTGTATATCCCGATGTTGGTGTGTATGTAAAACAGTAAGAATTGCCATTTCTTACAACAATTCCATGGTTTACCATAGGCGAAAATGTCAGCGTTTCATTGTCTCCGTCGGAAATATCAAAACATATGTCTTTGGTAACATCCCGGAAAGTATTGATAAAGGTGGCTGAGGATGTAATTTCCGGAAGGTGATTTTGTTCGTTGATTGTAATTACAAGCCATGAAACTGTGCATTCGGAATCGGAATCACAAATCCTGTATTCTGCTGAATCCTTGCCAAAATAATTTGCATTTGGAGTATGACAAAATCTTGTTATTCGTAATAATAGCCTCACCATGCTTTGGATTTCCAACAAGGGATATAGTAATTCCTCCGTCGCCTAAACCTGCATCATTACTCAGTACATCGATGGCTACTGGCTGATCTTCTTCCGAATCAGCCAGGTCTTTTACAGCAACAGGAGTGTCATTAACTGCCTCAATTGTGATGTTTACAGTTGATGTAGCACAGTCGCCATCAGTATCACAAACCTTTATAGTAAGTATATCCGAGCCATTAAAATCTGCTTCAGGAGTGTAGGTAATTGCATTTTCAGTTACAGAGGCAACGCCATGTGTTCCGTCTCCGGTAATGGTAACAAGTATCCCACCATCGCCCAATCCCGTGGCATCGTTAAGCGCAGGGATAGGGATGGCATTGTCTTCGTTAACCGTGACCTGTATAGTTGGGAGAACAGGGGTGTCGTTCACGGGAATCACAGTTATATTTACATTTCCGGTATTGCAATCGCCATCCAGATCACATATTTTGTATGTGAAGGTATCGTTTCCGTTATAATCGGGGGCCGGGTTATAGGTAACCGTATTGTCGTTATTTATTGCCAGGCTGCCATGGCTGGCATTGGACACAATAGTAAGGATAATACTTCCATCCTCGGTGCCGGTATCATTAGTTAAAAGGTTAAATGTACCAGATTGATCCTCGGTAACTGTTACATCGTCGGCAACCACCTGAGGGATGTGGTCGAAACTGTTTAGTGTGAAAATGATTCTGGCTTCCGAACAATCTCCGTCATTATCGCAAACCTTATAAGTAACCGAATCTTTTCCATCGTATTCAACCGAAGGAGTGTAGGTAATTGTTTTATCGTTGTTTACAAGGGCCGTTCCATGGAAGCCTTGTGCCGAAACAGTAACAACAAGTCCACCATCGCCCAGGTTCAAATCATTAGCAAGGATATTGATTACGGATGGATTTGTTTTGTTAGCAAAAGCATCATCCCTAACTGCAAGAGGGATATCATCTGTGTTATTTACAGTTATAATTAAAAATGCGTCGGAGCATTCGTTATTGATATCGCAAACCTGATACTTAACTGTGTCCTTGCCGAAATAATCCTTCGAAGGTGTGTAGGTTATTGTGTTATCGCTGTTAACGACTACATTCCCGTGTTTTGGATTGATAAGAACACCGACAGTAATTCCCCCGTCGCCCAGGTTATTGTCGTTACTGAGAACATTCAGTATTCCGGGACTATCCTCCTCAACTGAAAAGTTATCACTTGTCCCCAAAGGTATGTCATTAATATTGTTCAATAAAACGAGAACCTTGGCTTCGGAGCAATCTCCGTCACCATCGCATACCTGGTATACAATGGTATCTTTGCCATAATAATCTTTTTTAGGAACATATTTGATGGTATTGTTGGCATTAACAGTAGCATTACCATGTTTCCCGTTTGATTTGATAGTCACCACAAGGCTTCCGTCTTCCAGGCCGGTGTCATTCGAAAGTACATCCCAATTAACGGTTTCCTCTTCATTTATAGTGAAGTTATTATCTACTGCATTAGGAATATCGTCAATATTGTCTACTCTGATGGTAAGGGTTGCTGTTCCGCAATCACCGTCAACATCACAAACCCTGTAAGTGAGAACGTCGTTGCCCAAATAACCAGATTCCGGTGTAAAGGAGATGGTTTTGTCGGGTTTAACAACAGATACCCCATGCAAGGGAGCTGCAATAATGTTAACGGTTAGTCCCCCATCGCCCAAGCCGGCATCATTGCTCAGAACATTGACAGTTATCAGGGTGTTTTCGGTAGTTGTTACGTTGTCGTTTGCAGGTAGCGGGGAGTCATTAAGATTATTGATGATGAGGTTTACCGTTGCCGTTCCGCATTCACCATCTGCATCGCACAGCTGGTACGAGAAAT
>JAAUTT010000367.1 GCA_012031335.1 Bacteroidales bacterium
GCTACTGGTCCTGTAACCTGGAGTTATGATTTTTCAACAAAAAATTTGTTCATTCAAAGCATTTATATACATCCAAAATAACTTACTTTCTTTCGACAGGGCCCAATGGATTAAAAATTGAAAATTCTGCCTCAGTTACAAGTCCCGAAGAGTTAACTGTTTCTTCCTTTATAGATTATGATTATCATGAAGAAAATCTTGAAAATATTATCGAGTCAGGACGAAGTTGGATAGGTGAGTCATTTTCTAATCAAACATCACTGAGTTTTCCATTTTCATTTCCCGATCCTGTTGAAAACAGTAAATTTTTAATTGATGGGGAATTATTGGCACGTTCATCAATTACCACAGACTTTGCTATTAAATCAAATAATCAGATTCTGAAAAATGTGGCCTTAAGTAGCGTTATTCTTGGTGACGAATCTTCGAATTATGCCGATTCTAAAACGTTTACTGCAACCGGAATTATCCCGGGAAAAGATATAAATGTTGGCCTTACTTATGAAAAAAATGGAGATAGTGGAGCCAAAGGATGGTTAAATTATTTAAGGGTAAATGTAAAAAGGAAACTGAAGTTTTCTGAAGGTCAATTGTTATTCAGGGATACCGTGGCACTTTATAAGTCGAAAACGGCGATTTTTCAGATTGAGAATACTGTTCAGGGCGCTTTGATCTGGGATGTATCAGGCATTCATGCTGTAAAAAATATAACTTTCACTTCATCGGGAAATTCCTTATCCTTTAAAGCATTAACCGACACACTTCATGAATTTGTTATTTTTGATCCGTCAAAAATATTACTTGTTCCCGATTTCCTTACAGATGCAGAAAGAAATGTGGAAAACCAAAATCTTCATTCCCTATCAAATATAGATATGGTTATTGTTAGCCATCAAAATTTTATTACCGAAGCAGCAGAATTGGCCGAAATTCATCGTAATCATGATAATTTAAAAGTTATAACGGTTACTCCCGAACAGGTATACAATGAGTTCTCGTCTGGAAATCCTGATCCTGCAGCAATCCGAAACTTTATGAAGATGTTGTTTGATAAGGCATCTCAGGAGTCGGAATTACCAAAATATCTTCTTTTATTTGGCGATGGTTCCTATAAAAATAACGACGATGATGCAAAAAGCGATAAAACGCCTAACACCAATTATATTTTAACTTATCAGTCGGCTAACTCAATTAGGGAAGTTAGTTCTTATGTTTCGGATGATTATTATGGATTTCTCAATGATAATGAAAGTATTGAGATGGGGTTGCTTGATATTGGCATTGGCCGTCTTCCCGTTGTCACAACAGATCAGGCCAAATCGGTTATAGCCAAAATTAAAAAGTATATTTCCGAAAGTTCTTCGGGTAACTGGAGAAATAATATTAGTTTTTTGGCCGATGATGAAGACGGAAATATACATATGTCGCAGGCAGACCAGTTATCATCGTATATCGGAACCAATCATCCGAATTTTAATCAGATAAAAATATTTTCTGATGCATTTACACAGGTTACAACATCATCAGGACCAAGATATCCCGAAGTTACCAAATCTATCGAAAATACAATTAATAAAGGAGTACTGATTTTTAATTATACAGGTCATGGTGGTGAGGATGGGCTGGCCCATGAACAGATACTTTTAACTGAAGATATTAAAGGCTGGAGTAATGACATTTACCCGCTTTTCGTAACCGCCACATGCGAATTCAGCAGATACGATTTGTTTACTCAAACTACAGCAGGCGAAAATGTTCTGTTAAATCCAAAGGGTGGTGGAATAGGGCTTTTAACAACTACCCGGCTGGTTTACAGCGGACCCAACTTCGTTTTGAATCAGCAATTTTACCGCAACTTTCTTAAAAAGGATGCTAATGGTGATTTTTACAGGTTAGGGGACATACTGAAGGATACAAAAAATGCTTCAGGTACTGATATCAACAAGCTAAGCTTTACTTTACTTGGCGATCCGGCTCTGCGTCTTGCCTATCCCAAACATACCATCAAAACTACTGAAATTAACTCCCAGGATGTTAATTCCTTAACCGATACTTTAAAAGCCTATAGTGAAGTTACGATAAAAGGTATCATCACTGATGAAACAGGAACCCAACTGACGAATTATAAAGGTACTGTGTTTCCATCATTATTCGATAAACCTCAGATTGTTAAAACGCTCAATAACGACAATGGCGACCCATTTACCTTTAAGCAACAGGAAAATTTACTATATAAAGGGAAAGTATCTGTTAATAACGGAGAATTCAGGTTTTCTTTTGTAGTTCCGCGGGAAATAGCCTATAATTTTGGTAATGGCAGGCTTTCGTATTATTCCTCAGGTGAAGGTATAGATAACGATGCTTCCGGATATTTCGAAAAATTTATTATAAATGCCATCAGGAAGTTTCGTGTAAAAAGTTCGGGATTTGAAATAAAAGACGAATACCCCGAACCGGAAATCATTCTTTCTCTTGAAGCTGATCTGGCCTATCATCCTGTATTGGCCTTACGATTTGATTATGGCCGAAATGTTTTTGTTCAGCCAGACGATAATGAATCGATTTACGTCATACTGCAACATCTTGATAATGAATACAAGTTGTTTAAAGTTCACCGGAATCTTGAAAAGGAGTTGAAAATTGCTCAACAGCTCTCCGATGCCGGTCTTAAAAAAGTCCAAAGTTCATTTTTTTGTCTGCATTCAAATGATGAAAATAAAAAAGAGGAGGAAGTGCCCGACCTGGTTAACTGGCTTAATGAACACACAGATATTCTTAAGAAAAATAAGGTGGAGTTGAAACAAAATTTCTTTGACAAGAAATTTAGTTTAAATCCGATCCAAATGGAAACTTCGGTGCAGGTCAGAGGCGACTGGTTTGATATAAATTCCTATGTTCGTTTAGGTGAATATGTTATTCCTTTTATAAAATTCCGCAATCATATCCTGAATAATAAAAGGGAATATACTTTGCCAAATGGAGAAGTAATGATTTTACCGAAGGAGTGGTTTTCGAAATATACTGATTTGTTTCTTTTTCCAGGAAAAATCAGGATATACTTTCGATAAGCAAACTTCATTTTAAACTACTTGAAAAAAGTATACCTGGAATTAATTTAAACGATTATGCAGGAGCTTTTTATGAACTGATGAAATCGTCAAATTATACTTCGGAAGCAATACCACAGGGAATTAATGCCGAATTACGTCCCTACCAAAAGGAAGGTTACTATTGGATGTATCTTTTATATCAGAGTAATCTTGGAGGGTGTCTGGCCGACGATATGGGGCTTGGTAAAACGCTTCAAACCTTAACTATTCTTACCAAAGCCAGAATGAAGCGCTTAAATCGGGCTTTTCACAATCAATCCAGCCAAAAACTGAAAATCAATTAGCATTATTTGCTGAAAACGAATATGATGTTCCTGCTTCCTTGATTGTTCTTCCTGCATCTCTTGTTCATAACTGGGCGAATGAAATTGTTAAATTTGCCCCTCATTTCAAGCTGCTTAGACATATTGGCGGAAACCGTGAAACTGGAACAGCCAGTTTTGATAAGTTTCACATTATTTTAACAACTTATGGTGTTGTTAGGAATGAAATTGATTTACTTAAGGCATATAAATTCTTTTATGTTGTTCTGGATGAAAGTCAAATAATAAAAAATCCGGATTCAAAGATATTCCAGGCTGTTTCAGAACTGAATTCGCAGCATAAGCTGGTTCTTACAGGAACTCCTATCGAAAATTCATTGTCGGACCTGTGGTCGCAAATGCATTTTGTGAATCCCGGATTATTAGGCGAATTGTCATTTTTTCGGCAGAATTTTTTAACACCAATCGAGAAAGAAGGCAACCTGGAGCGTCAGGAAAGACTCCGTCAACTCATTCAACCGTTTATATTGCGACGGACAAAAAATGAAGTTGCATCCGATCTTCCGGAACTCACTGAGCAGATACGTTACTGCAACATGACAGAAAGTCAGAAAACCTTTTATGAACATGAAAAATCGAAAGCCCGGAATGAAATTCTCGACAGTATTTCCACTGTAGGTGTGGAGAAATCTGCGCTAATTGTACTTCAGGCCCTTACACGTTTGAGGCAGATTGCTAATCATCCCTTTATGGTTGATAAAAATTACAATGCTGATTCAGGTAAGTTCGAAGAAATTATCCGAAACATCGAAAACATGGTTGAGGAAAATCATAAGGTGCTGATTTTTTCACTTTTGTAAAACATCTCGATTTGCTTAAGGAATACTTTGATAATAACAAGAGAAAATATTCCATGCTAATTGGCGAAACCCGCAACAGAGAAGAAGTTGTAAAACAATTTCAAAATGATCCCGAAAACAGGTTTTTCCTTATATCGCTCAAAGCCGGAGGGGTAGGACTCAATCTTACAGCTGCCGATTATGTGTTTATTCTTGATCCCTGGTGGAACCCTGCTGCAGAAATGCAGGCCATAAGCAGAGCGCACAGGATTGGTCAAACCGAAAAAGTATTTGTTTACAGGTATATTTCGGTTGAAACAGTTGAAGAGAAAATAGTAAAACTACAGGAACGAAAATCCGAACTTGCGGATTTGTTTATCAATAACAATAATCCTTTCAGGCAAATAAGCAGGGAAGATATTATGGATTTGTTTGATTAAACTGTAAACCCATTTCTTTTGCTTTATTAACCAGTAAAGTATATGCCGCTTCATATTCATTTGGAATAATTCCATCAAGAATAGCGTCTTTCAGAAAGTTTTTAAGTATGCCAATATTTCTACCCGGGGAAAGATTAAATATTTTCATTATTTCATCACCCGAAATGGGGGGTTGAAAATTTCGGACAGCATCTTTCTCTTCAATTTCTTTTAACTTTTGTCTGACAAGTTCAAAGTTATGCAGGTATCGTTTAACCTTTTCGGGATTACCCGATGTGATATCTGCATCACAAAGCATCATTAAATCATCAATATCATCTCCGGCATCAAAAAGGAGCCTTCTTACAGCCGAATCAGTTACCTCCTCCTGCGATAGAACAATGGGACGCAGGTGTAGCATAACAAGCTTCTGAACATATTTCATCTTTTCATTCAAAGGGAGCTTGAGAGACCTGAAAATATCCGGAATCATTTTAGCGCCCAGGAATTCATGACCATGAAAAGTCCATCCCTGCTGAGGAACAAATTTTTTGGTCTGAGGTTTGGCAATATCATGAAGTAAAGCAGCCCAACGCAACCATAAAGAGTTGGTTTTAAGTGAAATATTGTCCAATACCTTAAGGCTGTGAAAAAAATTATCCTTGTGTGCCTTTTGGTTGATAATATCCACACCTTTCAGGTTCGATAGGTCAGGAAATACAATTTCAAGTAACCCGCATTCATCCAGTAGTTTAAATCCTATAGAGGGTGTAGATGACAACATCATTTTATTGATTTCATCTATAATCCTTTCTTTTGAAATGATTTTGATTCGTTCTTTATTCCGCTGAATGGATTCAAATGTATTTTCTTCAATTGAAAATCCGAGCTGGCATGCAAAACGAATCCCTCTCATCATTCGTAACGGATCGT